>NZ_JBYSXE010000052.1:0-30281 GCF_058781925.1 Sphingobium sp. FW306-1B-F04DB
GAGCAGCAGCGGCAGGATATCGAGCAGATCCGCGACTTCGTGATCCTGCACTATAAGGCGACCGAGCGCCGCGACAGCCCCTTCTGGCGCCATGTCGCGGCCATGCCGATCCCCGACAGCCTGCAGCAGAAGATCGAACTGTTCCGGGAAACGGGCCGCACCTTCCGCAAGAATGAGGAATTGTTCGCCGAGAATAGCTGGGTGCAGGTGATGATGGGGCAGGGGATCGACCCCCAAAGCTATCACCCGATTGCCGAGAAGCTGAGCGACGAAGAACTCGAACGGCTGATGGCGTCGCTCCGGGATACGGTGGCGCGCACCGCCACGACGCTCCCCGAGCATCAGGCCTATGTCGCGCAATATTGCGGCGCGTCGGAGCCGCAGGCGGCGTGACGGCACTGGGGGCGATCCTGTTTCTGGCGAGCGCACCCGCCGCGGCCGAACCGCCTGCGGATGGCTGGCGGCTCGTCTGGTCGGACGAGTTCGACGGCCCCGCGATCGACCGCAGCAAGTGGGATTTCGACGTCGATTGCTGGGGCGGCGGCAACAACGAGCGCCAATGCTACACCGACCGGCCCGCCAATGCCGCGATCAGGGACGGCAAGCTTGTGATCACCGCGATCAAGGAACGCTCGACCGGCCCGGCCTTTCCGCTCGCGCAGCGTGGCGATCCCGCCAAGGCCGGGGCCGAGGCTACCCGAGAGTATAGCTCCAGCCGCCTCGCCACGCGCGGCAAGGCCGCCTGGACCTATGGCAAGATCGAGGCGCGCGCGAAGCTCCCGCAGGGGCAGGGAACCTGGCCCGCGATCTGGATGCTGCCTGAAACCAGCGCGTATGGCGGCTGGGCCGCGTCGGGTGAGATCGACATTTTGGAGGCAGTGAACCTCGGCGTGCGCTGCGATCCTTGCGCGGGCGGGATCGAGAACCGCATCCTCGGCACGCTGCACTTCGGCGGGACTTGGCCCGACAATCAGCACAAGGGATCGGAGACTGCGCTGCCCGCGCCGCTCGATGGGTTCCACGTCTTCGGTATCGTCTGGGAAAAGGGCAAGATTGTCTGGACTGTCGACGGACGGCCCTATGCAACACAGGTCGCAGGCGACTGGCGCACGAGCGGGTCGAACGATCGGGCGGCGCCGTTCGACCGGCCGTTCCACCTGCTCCTCAACCTCGCGATCGGCGGCGGGCTCGCCGAAAGCCGCGGGCTTGGCGGGGTCGATGGCGCCGGATATCCGAAAAGCTTCGAAATAGATTGGGTTCGAATCTGGCAATGCGGCGACGACAGCGCTAGCAGGGCGAACTGCAAAGAAACGGGGGACCAGCGGGACTGATGGGGCGTCGGCGGCAGTCGGTGACGATCAAGCACGTTGCAGCCGACGCGGGGGTGTCGCTGCAGACGGTGAGCCGCGTCATCAACAACGAGGCCAATGTTCGCCCCGAAATGAAGGAGCGCGTGCAGGCGTCTATCGACAAGCTGGGCTATGTCCCCTCGATCGCCGCGCAGCGGATGAGCGGGTCGCGTTCCTATCTGATCCTCGCGATCAACGACCGCGAACGCACGATCGCCGACTGGAAGGCGCGGCAGGGCACCGACTGGGTCGACCAGATGCTGTTCGGCGGAATGCTTAAATGCGCGGAATATGGCTATCGCATGATCTTCGAGCTGGTCGACACGCACAGCGACCATGTCGAACGCGAACTGCGCGCGACGATCGCGGCGCTGCAGCCCGACGGCGTGATCCTGACCCCGCCACATTCGGACAATCGGCTGATCGTGAACCTGCTCGACCAGCAGAAGATGCCCTTCGCCCGCATCGGTTCGCACGGAGGCGACGCGGGGATCGCGCTGACGATGGACGACGAAGGGTCGGCGGCGCGCGCGACACGGCACCTGATCGACCTCGGCCACTTTCGCATCGGCTTCATTTCGGGGTCGGTTGAATATGACCTCAGCCACTGGCGCATCGACGGCTGGAAGGCGGAAATGGCGGCGGCCGGATTGCCGATCGATGGTCTGCTGGCGGAGGGCGACTTCAGCTATGCCTCGGGCGAGGCGGCGGCGCGGCAGCTGCTCGGCGGCGGGAACCCGCCAAGCGCGATCATCGCGAGCAACGACCAGATGTCGCTCGCGACACTCGAGGTCGCGCGCGAACTGGGGATCGACGTGCCGGGCCGGCTTTCGCTTGTTAGCTTCGACAATACGCCGATCGTCCAATTCAGCCAGCCGCCGCTGACCGCGGTCGACCAGCCCATTGCCGAGACCGTGGCGCGCGCGGTCGAATTGATCATCGCGGCGCAGCGCGGCGAACCGCTGCCGGACGGTCCGACGGTCGTCAGCGGCAGCCTGATCAAACGCGGATCGACGGCGCCGCATGCCGGTTGAACACGCGCCGCCGCGGCGCCAGTCGATCCCCTTCCTGCTGCTCTATGCGCTCGCCGCGGCGGGCGGGGCGATCGCCTATGTACCCTTCCTGACCCTGCTGCTGCCGTCCCGAATAGCCGAACTCGCCGGGGCGGCCGATGTCCAGTGGCTCGGCTATGCGACCTTTTTCGGCGCAGTCGCCGCCAGCTGCGGCGGCATCCTCTTCGGCTGGGCCAGCGACCGGACGGGAAGCCGGCGAATCTGGGTGCTGACGGGGCTCGTGCTGACCATCCTACTGCTGCTCGCCGTCCCGCTGGCACAGGATGTGCCGACTTTGCTGGCCCTCATCGTCGCGTGGCAGCTGTCGCTCAACATGGTGCTGGGGCCGCTCGCCGCCTGGGGCGGCGATCTCGTTCCCGACGAGCAGAAGGGCCTGCTTGGCGGCCTGCTCGCCTTTTCGCCGGCGCTCGGCGCCTGGTCGGGGGCACTAGTGACGCTGCCCGGCATCGCTTCGCTCGAACAGCGGTTGATGATGATCGCGCTGCTGATGGCCGCGGCGATCCTTCCTGGCCTGCTGTTCGGCCGGCCGCGGCCGTTCCCCGAGCTGATGCGAGCGATTCCGGGAGAGGAGCGCGCGGCGCGTGCGCCCGCGCCGCCCGCGATCCGCATGTGGCTCGCGCGGCTGCTTGTCCAGATTGCCGAGGCCGCACTCTTCGCCTATCTCTATTTCTGGTTCCGCTCGATCGATCCGGCGATGGGCGATAATGAAAAGGCCGGGATCTTCAGTCTGGCGCTGACGATCGCGGTGCCGGTTGCGCTGTTCGCGGGGCGCTGGGCCGATCGTCACGACCAGCCCTTCACGCCGCTCGTCATCGCCGCGACGCTGTCGGCGGCGGGGCTGGTGGGGATGGCGCTGGCGGCCGATGTGACATCGGCGAAGGCGGCCTATCTCGGTTTCGGCGTGGCGACCACGGCCTTCCTGTCGCTCCATTCGGGGCAGATGCTGCGCGTGCTGCCGCGGCCCGAGCGGCGCGGCCGCGACCTCGGCCTCTTCAACCTGACCAACACGATTCCGTCGCTGATCATGCCTTGGCTGACGATCTCGCTGGTGCCGGGATTCGGCTTCAGCGTGCTGTTCCTGCTGCTCGCCGCACTCACCGGCCCCGCGGTGCTTCTCCTCGCGACCATGCCGCGCCGCGCCTGATCGTCCCTCTCGCACAGGCCCCTTGATTTGGAAAAGGGCCTGTGCGAGAAAAGGCGTGATAACGTTCACATGGACGGGGTGGGAGGGAAGATGCGGCGACAGGCGATAGCGGTCGTGACCGCGCTGCTGGCGGGGACCGCCGGCACGGCGATTGCGGAAAGCCCGCGCGATGGGGCGTCGGCCGCCGTCCATCCCGAACTCTGGCCCGCGGCGAAAAGCCCTGCGGAAATCACCGACGCGGCGACCGAGGCGCGCATCGACGCGCTGATCGCGCGCATGACGATCGAGCAGAAGGTCGGGCAGCTCATCCAGGGCGATATCAGCACGATCACGCCCAAGGACCTCGAAACGTATCCGCTAGGGTCGATCCTCGCAGGGGGCAACAGCGGCCCCAATGGCAATGAACGCTCGAGCGCCGCGGACTGGGCGAATCTGGTCGGCGAGTTCCGTGCGGTGTCGCTGCGTCCGCAGGCGAATGGCGTCGCCATCCCGATCATCTTCGGCGTCGATGCCGTGCACGGCCACAACAATGTCCCGGGCGCGACGCTCTTTCCGCACAATATCGGCCTCGGCGCCGCGCGCGATCCCGAGCTGATCCAGCGCATCGGCCAGGTGACCGCGGTCGAGATTTCGGGCAGCGGTATCGAGTGGACCTTCGCGCCGACGCTCGCGGTGCCGCAGGACCTGCGCTGGGGCCGCAGCTATGAAGGCTATTCTTCGGACGCCAAGCTCGTCGCCGACTATGCGAAGGCGATGGTGCTCGGGCTGCAGGGCCCGCTCGTCGCCGGCCGCCCGGTCGACGCCGCGCATGTCGCGGCGACCGCTAAGCATTTCCTCGCCGACGGCGGCACCTTCGAGGGCAAGGACCAGGGCGACGCGAAGATCGGCGAGGATGAACTGATCGCGAAGCATGCGCAGGGCTATCCCGCCGCGATCGAGGCTGGCGCGCTGACCGTGATGGCGAGCTTCTCGAGCTGGAACGGGGTCAAGCATCACGGCAACAAGGGGCTGCTGACCGATGCGCTGAAGGACAAGATGGGCTTTGCCGGCTTCGTCGTAGGGGACTGGAACGGCCACGGTCAGGTCACAGGGTGCAGCGTCACCGACTGTCTGCAGTCGATCATGGCCGGGCTCGACATGTTCATGGCGCCCGATAGCTGGAAGGGCCTCTATGAAACGACACTCGCGCAGGCGAAGGACGGCCGGATCAGCAAGGGACGGCTGAACGATGCGGTGCGCCGCATCCTGCGCGTCAAATACAAGCTCGGGCTGTTCGACGTCGAGCATGTCGACCGCGGCAATTTCGCTGCCATCGGCGCGCCCGGGCATCTCGCCATCGCGCGAGAGGCGGTCGCGAAATCGCTCGTGCTCTTGAAGAACAACGGCAGCGTGCTGCCGATCAAGCCGGGTGCGCACGTGTTGATCACCGGGCCCGGCGCGAACGACATCGCGATGCAGTCGGGCGGTTGGACGATCAGCTGGCAGGGCACCGACGTGACGCACGCCGACTTCCCGAACGGCCAGACGATCTGGGAAGCGATGGACAAGGCCGTGCGCGACGCGGGCGGCATCGCGACGCTGTCCGACGACGGCGTCTACAAGGAAAAGCCCGATGTCGCGGTCGTCGTCTTCGGCGAGCATCCCTATGCCGAATTCCAGGGCGACGTCCCGACGCTCGACTATCAGCCCGCTGAGGCGAAGGATCTCGCGACGCTCAAGAAGCTGAAGGCGGCCGGCATCCCGGTCGTCGCGGTCTTCCTCTCCGGCCGGCCGATGTTCACCAATCCTGAAATCAACGCCGCCGACGCCTTCGTCGCGGCGTGGCTGCCGGGCTCGCAGGGCGCTGGCGTCGCCGATGTGCTCGTCGCGGGCAAGGACGGCAAGACAACGCGCGGCTTCACCGGCACGCTGCCCTTCGCCTGGCCCGCCGACGCGCGCTCGCCGGTCGAAAAGCCGCAGTTCGATGTCGGCTACGGCCTGACCTACGCCGACAAAAAGACGGTGCCGCAGCTGTCCGAAAAGCCCGGGGTCGACATCGCCGGCATGCTCAATGTCGAGAATTTCTTCTCGGGCGGTCGTGCGCGCGCGCCGTGGACGCTGTCGATTGTCGACGCCGGCGGATCGCGGCAGGTCGAATCCGGGCCGCTCGACAGCAGCTACGGCCTGCTCAAGACGCGCTCGATCGATGTCGCAGCGCAGGAGGATGGCAAGAGCTTCGTCTGGACCGGCCCTGCTTCCTTTCGTCTGTCGGGCCCGAATGCCGACATGACGCGTCAACTCAACAACAGCTTCGCGCTGCGCATCGACTGGCGGATCGACGCCGCGGGCAGCGGGCCGACGCGCATTTCGCTCGGTGACAAGGCATTCGATATCACAGCGCTCGTCAAGGCGGCGCCCGCAGGTCAGGTCTCCACGATCAAGATCCCGCTGCGCTGCTTCGCCAACGCTGGCGCCGACCTGAAGACGGTCGGCGATGCGCTGAGCGTGCAGGGCGACAAGGGACTTGCGTTGACGCTGATGTCGGCGCGCGTCGAGGCGGTCGGCGAAAATCTGGCTTGTCCACCAAGCGCATAAGGGCCAGACCTCGAAAAGGGGTTGGTGCATAGCTGGGAGGGGCCGTGGTGTACGACATGTTCCAGGAGTTGCTGCGGACGATCGGTGGCGTGATGGGGGCGCACGGGCCCGCGACCGAGGCGGCGCAAAGCTACACGCCGAACGATTTCAGCATCCATTTCTTCCTGCAGATCGCGGTGATCCTGCTGATCTGCCGCATCGTCGGCTGGATGGCGAAGAAGTATCTCGGCCAGCCGCAGGTGGTGGGGGAGATGATCGCCGGGGTCGTCCTCGGCCCCTCGCTCTTCGGGCTCTTCTTTCCCGACCTGCAGGCTGCGCTTTTCCCCAAGGAGACCCGCAACGTCCTCTATGCCGGTGCGCAGTTCGGCGTCGGCCTCTACATGTTCCTCGTCGGCACGACCCTCAGGCTCGACCATTTCCAGTCGAAGGCGCGCAGCGCCGCAGGCGTATCGGCGGCGGGGATCATCGCGCCCTTCCTCCTCGCGGTCGCGATCACGCCCTATCTCCTCACCATTCCCGGGCTGTTCACGCCGGGCATCAGCCCGATGAACGCCACGCTCTTCATGGGCGCGTGCATCGCGCTCACCGCCTTCCCGATGCTTGCGCGGATCATCAATGAGCGCGGCCTTGCGAACACTTCGCTCGGCACGCTGTCGCTCACTGCGGGGGCGTTCGACGATGCCGTATCCTGGTGCGTGCTCGCGATCGTGCTCGCGACCTTCGGCGGCGGGCCGGGGGTGGCGCTGCTCGCGATCGTGGGGGGCGGCGCCTATGCCACCTTCATGCTGCTCGCCGGGCGACGCCTGCTCGTTCCGCTCGGCCGCGCCGTCGAGGCGAAGGGGGAGATGACGCACACGCTGCTCGCGGTCGTGCTCATGCTCTACGCCATGTCGGCCTTCTTCATGGATGCGGTCGGCATCCACGCGGTGTTCGGCGGTTTCCTGCTCGGCGTCTGCATGCCGCGCGGCCTTCTCACCGAGGAAATCCGGCGCAAGATCGAGCCGCTGACCGTCGTGCTGCTGCTTCCGATGTTCTTCACCTACTCGGGGCTCAACACGCGGCTCGACATGGTCAACAATTGGCAACTGCTCGCGATCGCGCTCGGCATTCTCCTCGTTTCGATCGCCGCGAAGTTCGGCGCCTGCTGGCTCGCCGCGCGGCTTGCGGGTGAAAACAATCGGACCGCGCTCGGAATCGGCGCGCTGATGAACGCGCGCGGGCTGATGGAACTGATCATCATCAATATCGGGCTGCAGAAGGGAATCATCGGTCCGACGCTGTTCGCGATGATGGTATTGATGGCAATCGTCACCACCGTAATGGCGGGACCCTTGTTCGAGCTTGTCTATGGCCGCAAGGCCCGCGAGTCGGGTGAACTGGGCGTGCTGGGAACCGAAGATCCGATCGATAGGCCGGCACCGCCTGTCGCCGCCCGCTCCTCTTCGCCGAGGCCGAGCTGACCTCCCGGTACTCCGGTCTGGGCCTCGTGCTGCTCCGTCACGATGCCGGGCGCGGCGTGACGCGCCCGCATCTACAGTGGCGTCGTCGCCACGTCCGGCGATCGTGCTACCAAAAAGGAACAGTGTGCATGGTCCGGCGTATCTGTTTGCTGGTGCTTTTTCTCTGGGGGCTTGGCGGCAGCGCCCGTGCCGAGACAGATGCGGGCACGCTGTTGTGGAAGTTTCGCACCGGGGGCCAGATCTGGAGTTCGCTGACGCAGGACGCCGGCACACTTTATTTCGGTAATGACGATCGCCACCTCTACGCGCTCGATCTCGCCACGCGGAGGCTCAAGTGGAAGTTCAGGGCAAAGGGCATGATCCGCGCTCAACCGGCCGTAGCGGGCGATCTGGTCTTCGCCGCCAGCGATGACGGTTTTCTGTATGCGGTCGACCGCGAGTCGGGCAGGGAGCGCTGGCGCTTCGATCTCAAGACCGAAGGACTGAGCCGCCGGCTGCCTTCCTTCGACAATCCCTATTATGACTATCTGCAATCCGCGCCGCTCGTCCATGATGGGCACGTCTATATCGGCTCGCTCAACGGCACCCTGTTCGTCGTTGATGTCGCGACGGGCAGGCCTGCCTGGAGCATCGGCACGAGTGACGCGATCCGCAGCACCCCGGTAATCCAGGGCGATACGCTCTATTTCGGCAGCTGGGATGATCATCTCTACGCCATTGATCTCGCAACGCATAAGGAGCGCTGGCGCGCGGACACCGGCGGCATCGTTCAATCGACCCCCGCGATCGGCGAGGGGCGCGTGGTGGTCGGCAGCCGTAGCGCAAAGCTCTTCGCCTACGACCTGAAGACGGGCGTCGAGGCTTGGCGCCATGTCTATACCGACGGCTCCTGGGTCGAATCCTCCGGCATTTACGTCGATGGCATGTTCTATGTCGGCAGCTCGGATTCGCTCAAGGTCTCGGCATTCGACGCCGACACTGGCAAGGAGGTCTGGCAGTTCAAGACCGGCGGCTGGTCCTGGTCAACGCCGAAGCTGGCCAACGGCACACTCTATATCGGTGCCATCAGCGCATTTCCTTATTATTTCGAGGGGATGATGTTGAAAGCAGGTTTCCATGCGCTTGATGCGGCCTCCGGTGAGCTTAAGTGGCAATTCACTCCGCAAAGGACCGAGGGGTTCATCACCGGCGGTGTGGTGGCCGCGCCGGCGGTCGTCGACGGCGTGGTCTACGTCGGGGCGCTGGATGGCTATGTGTATGCGCTGAAGGAGTAGCCGCGAGCCCCGGACGCTTTCGGTCGGTTCTGTTCTCCAATGGTCAAGACGGCTGCTCCGTTTTGAGCGATTGATACCGTCGGATGTCTGCGTTCTCCAAGTGCTCGCAAAGCGCCCAATCGTGGTCGTTCAGAACGAAAACCTACCGACCTGAAAGCCGTCATTGTTGATGTTAGACATGGGCACGCCAAGCTGCTGGTGTGGTACCGACGTGCGCGGCAAATATGCGGGTAAAGTGGCTTTGATCCGCGAATCCGCACCGGGCTGTGACCCCGACCAGCGAAGCGCATGCGACTTCGGCCATCCGCGGTCTCACGCGGGAATTGAGGACGGCAATGTCGGTGGCGGTCTATTTCGCCGACACGCTCGCGCTGCGGGGCGGCGGCGCAACCTTTCCGGCGACCGAGCATCTGGTATCAGATAACCCGCTCAGAAAAGATGTCATGCCGGCAGATTGGCAAAAAAATCGCCTATATCTGAATCGAACAATGCGGGGAAAGAGCTTTGAAGATCAGGGCATTAGTGACTTTCAGCGCTGGAGGACTGGTCCTGCTCCTGGCGATCGGAGCCCTTGCAGCCTCCTCAAGCATCAACATGATCCGTATGGGCGGACCGCTCCAGAGGGAGACGCAGGAAATCTCGGATCTCGTGGCGGACATCCTGCCGCCGCCCGAATATATCATCGAACCCTATCTTGAGACTACGCTGCTACGCGAACGACCGGACGAGTTGCAGGAACGGGCAGCGCGGCTGGAACAGCTCCGTGGGCAGTATGACGATCGGCACGGCTACTGGCTGAAATCGGACCTGGACGAGGCGCTGGTCGGCCAACTCACCGAAGGGGCGCACCGCGACGCGATGCAATTCTGGAACGAGATCGATCAGCACTTTCTGCCCGCAGTGCGCGCGCGAGACACGGCAGCGATCGACAGCAGCTATGCCCGTCTCGCCGCCAGCTATGCCGCGCACCGCCGGAAGATCGACGAAACCGTGACTGCAGCGACCGAGTTTCAGGCATCTGTCGCGGTCGATGCAAAGACCCGCACTCGTCAGGCGATGATGATGCTCGCAGGCGCGGCGCTATTGGCGCTGGCCGGTGTCGGCACCTTTTGCTGGCTGATGATGCGGAGAGTCGTGAAGCCGCTTTCGTCGACCGCAGAGGCAATGCACCGCATGTCCGAGGGCGACCTGGCGGTGTCGGTCGCCGGCGCCTCTCGCAAGGATGAGATCGGCGAACTCGCGCGCGCCGTTACGGCCTTCAAGCGCGCCGAGGAAGTGAAGCGCGCGCTCGAAGCGGCAAGTCAAGAAAAGCAGTCGCAGCAAAATGTCGCCGTCGAGAGGTTGAGCGAGGCGCTGCAGAGGCTTGCCCATGGCGATCTCACCCGCGCGATCGAACAGCCGATGGCTGCAGACTATGAAAGTCTGCGCACCAACTACAACGACGCGTTGTCGGAACTGCGGAGCCTGATCGGCATACTCACGGGCAGTGCCGACGCAATCCGCACGGGTTCGTCCGAGGTGGCGCAGGCCTCCGAGGACCTCGCGCGTCGTACTGAGGCCAGTGCTGCCAGTCTCGAGGAGACTTCTGCCGCACTGGTACAGATCGACCAGCGTCTGCAGGCAACCGCCGAGGCGGCCGAGGCCACCGTCAGCCGCGCCGATCAGGCGATCGCCACAGTTGGGGAGGGGCGATCGGTCGCGGAGCAGGCGGTCGCCGCGATGAATCGCGTGTCGGAAAGCGCCAAGAGCATCGATACCGTTATTGGGGGCCTCGACAAGATCGCTTTTCAGACACGCGTGCTGGCGATGAACGCCGCGGTCGAGGCGGGACGGGCAGGCCATGCTGGTCGGGGCTTTGCCGTCGTCGCGGACCTGGTTTCCGCGCTTGCCATGCGTTCCGAGGAAGAGGCAAAACGCGCCCGCGACCTACTGACCGCGACGCACGACGACGTCGTCGCGGCGGTCGACGCCGTGCAGTGCGTTGATGGGGCGTTTGCCAACATCTTTGAAGATGTTGCCAACGTCCATGCCCTGCTCGGGGCCATGGCCGCCGACAACCAGGCACAGTCCATTGCCGTCACCCAGATCAGCTCGGCGATCGGCTCCATTGATCATATGGCGCAGCAGAATGCTGCAATGGTGGAAGAAACCAGTGCCGCCGCCCGCAACTTGACGGCCGAGATGAACATCATGGTCAAGCATGTTTCTACCTTCCGCATCGATACCGCCCCGTTGCCGGCGAGTGGCGCGCCGTTTCAAGTTATGCGATCAAGGCAGGTTGCCAATCCGGCTCTCCTCGCAGCGGCGAAATGAGCACGACTGGTCACGTGTGCCCTCCCGTCCTTTTTATGCGACTGGGGGTTTGGACGTCGGAGGCTGCCGCAACTTCTCTCGCCGGCGCAAATCGGCAATGAAGAGCGGCGTGTGGAACACATCCTATACTCGTTTCCCTTTGCCCTTCCCCGCCCCGCCTTCAGGAGTCTCGCTTCGCTCAGGGAGCCGAAGTTGCAGGTCTGTTCGGCATCGTTGGCGCGATCGGTATCCTTGCGGCGCCCATAGCCGGCCGTTTTGCCGACAAACGCGGTCCCCGCAAGGTCATCCTGGCCGGAACAATCCTGATATCGCGCTAGCGGTGCTCGGCTCGGTGCTGCAGCTCGCCAACGTCTGGAAGACGCGATGAATTTGGACGAGGGAGCGGGTGCCCTTAACGGATGTTCGCTTCCCTCGTTTCACGACGCGCGTCGACTGTCACGCCGCCTTGCCGGGCCTGAAACGGTCTCAAAGCCCTGTGTGTATTTGCCAAGGCATACGAAAGTCGGACGATCGGACAAGCAAGAAGATTGACGGAACAGCGTAGTTCGTCGCGATTCCATATCGATGCAACGACAAACAAGAATCGGCGTCGCCAGATCAGGGATGAGGACATGAAGAACCACAGAATGCCACCTGGCACGGGATGCTGTCCCGCTTCCGATCCGTGTCCCTTGCATATTGGACACGCCGTGACGACGGGAGCGGTTTCCAGGGCCCGCGACCTCGACGGCACCGATGGTGAACTTCTGTCCAGCATCATGGCCGAGCGCGGTATCAGCAGGCGCGGCCTTGGTCGCATTGCCGCGGCTTCGGGTGCGGGCATGTTCTTCGCGCCCGCGATCGGCAGCGCCGCTATAGCGCCGCCTCCCGGAGGCAAGAGTCCGCCAGTCTTCGATCGCACGCAGGTTGGAGCAACGCACGTCCTTCCCTCCACGCCTCAGACCATTCGATCGGGCGCCTTCGATCCATCTGCTCCAGCCGCGATCACGATCCGGTCCGGAGACATCGTGCACTACCCCAACACCTGGCTGCATTGGGGTAACAAGCCGGAATTCGGCATGTCCTTTGCCGAACGGGAGCCGATCCGGAAGCAATATCGCACCGGCCCGTTTTCGCTTGTGGGACCGGTTGTCGTGGCGGGCGCGGAGCCAGGAGACGCCATCGAATGCCGGATGCTGCGTCTGAAGCCCATCGACTGGGGGTGGAACTCGGCCCCGCTTGGTGTCGGCGCGCTGCCGGAAGACTTCGCAGAACCCTATCTCCACTATTTCCGCTTCGATGCGGCGCGAAAGACCACCCAGTTCGCACCGGGCGTCACCATTCCGCTGCACCCCGTCCAGGCCGTGATCGCAACGCAGCCCAAAGGGGATGCACCCGTGAGCGCGATCCTGACCGGCGACTATGGGGGCAATCTCCTGCTGCCAGAGCTCGTCGAGGGCACGGCCTTGTTCTTGCCCGTTGAGGTTGCCGGTGCGCGATTGTGGACCGGGGATTCGCACGCCGCCCAGGGCGATGGCGTGGTCAACCAGACAGCCATCGAAACCGCGATGGAGGATCTGCGGATCCAATATGTCCTGCACAAGAAGCTGGCACTTGAGGGCCCGGTCGCGGAGACACCGACGCATTGGGTCGTTCCCGGCTATGCGGATTCGCTCGAGGGCGCGCTGACGCTGGGCCTTCGACGCATGATCAAATGGCTCGCGCCGGCGAGCGGCCTGAGCGCATCGGATGTCTACTCGCTTGCAAGCATCACGGGCAGCTTTCGCGTCACGCAATACGCGCACCAGCTCGACACAAACTACACGTCCAAGCCTGCCAAGGCGGTCCATGCGATGCTGCCCAAGGCGATCTTTGATCGAGCGCTGCAGGCGCGGATCGCCAAGTCTGTCAGGCCGGGGGCATGAGCGTCGCAACCTCCATGAGTGCGGCGGCAGCTCCACGCGCTATCCACATGCGCGCGATAGCGCTCTGCGCCATTGTCGCATTTCTCGACGGGTTCGACACGCAGGCGCTAGGCCCCGCAGCGAAGCCGATCGCAACTTCGCTCGGCTTTCCCGTCGATGCGCTCGGACCGGTATTCAGCGCATCACAGATCGGCTTCCTGGTCGGCGCGCTGACCTTCGGTGCGCTCGGAGATCGGCTTGGCCGCAAGAGGGTCCTGATTTGCGCGGTCGCACTGTTTGGCCTCTGCTCGCTGGCAACCGCGCTTGCCTCCGGCTATCAGGCGCTCTTCGTGGCGCGCCTGCTTGCGGGCCTCGGGCTGGGTGGCGCAACGCCCAACTTCGTGAGCCTCGCCTCCGAATATGCGCCGCCCGAGAAACGCGCGCGGATCGTCACCATGATGTGGGCGGCGGTTCCGCTGGGAGGCATGGTGGCCGCCCTCGCGACTGCCGCACTGTTGCCGACTTTTGGTTGGCGAATGACCTTCTACATCGGCTGCGCTGCGCCCCTGCTGCTGATCGTCGCAATGGCATTGTATCTGCCCGAATCCCGCGAGGTGAGGGCGGTTACCCAGGCCAAACTGGGCCTCAGCGCCGCGCTTTTCGGGGACCAGCGCTGGTATGCGACGATCTGGCTTTGGCTCGCCTCACTCACGGGTTGGATGACGCTCATAGTCGTCGTCTTCTGGACCCCCGCTTTGCTTGCGCAGTCCGGTCTGTCCCCGTCGGCCGCGGCGTCCATTCTCGCGTTCCACAATGTCGGCGGCATATTGGGAACATTGACGATCGGTGCGCTGATCGGGCGTCTCACGCCTCAGCAGGCGCTCACGATAGCACTAGTCGCATCAGGCGTATCTGTGATCGTGATGGGCCAGAGCATCGGCATTTTCCCGCTCCTGGCTGGCGCGACGATCTTTGCCGGCTTCTTCGGTTCCGCGGCGGGCGCTGCGCTCATCGCGGTATCGAGCCGAATCTATCCGGAGGCCGCACGTGCCTCGGGCGTCGGATTCGCGCTTGGAGCCGGGCGCGTTGGTACGATCATCGGCCCCATGCTCGTAGGCGTCCTGATCGCTTCTGCCTGGCCGGTGGGACGGATCTATCTCGCGATCGCACTTCCCGCCTTTGCGGCGGCGCTGTTCGTCACCCTGCTTGCGCGTGCGCGCCATTCTGAACTTTGACCTGGAGCCCGATATGACCGACACACTGACCCAAAAAATGATCAGCTATGCACTGGCCAGTGAGGCCATCGCTGCGGGTATCGCTGCCGCCCAGGATAGGAAGGTCGCCTTGAGCTTCGTTGTGCTCGATGCCGCAGGTCATCTGGTAGCAGCGGCACGGATGGACGGCGCCGCCTTCATCACCGTGGAAGTCGCGCGCGGCAAGGCCTTTGCGAGTGCCGCAACCGGCGGCCAGCCCGGCTTCGACCTCGGCCAGCGCTATCGCGACAATCCGATGGTCTGGGGCAATGTTTCCGCACTTGGCTTCGGGGCCCCGCTGCTGCCTGCACAAGGCGCGCTCCCGATTTTCCTCGAGGGTCAGTTCATCGGGGTGATGGGAGCAAGCGGTGCCCCCTCGGAAATCGACGATGCCGTGGTGACCGCCGCGATCCAGGCGGTTGGTTGCACCGTCTCGGCTTAGAAAATCTGCTCTTTCCGCCAACCGACCATCGCCGGAGCGCACTTCGGCGGCAGGGAGATTATTGCGTCATGAAGATCATCGCCTATGCCGATGAAGCCGGGGAAGCGCTTGGGGTGCTGACCGATCCGGAGCATTTCGTTTCCATTAGCGACATCGCGCCGGAACTGCCGGGCTCGCTCGTTGCAATCCTCGAGATGGCCGATGGGCTCGATCGCGTTCGCGCGGCCATGCGTGGGCGGGCGGGAGGCCGCGACCTTTCCTCGGTGACGCTCAAGCCGTTCCTCGGCCGCGCCAACGCGCTCTGGGCGCTCGCCCTCAATTTCAAGACCCACATCGAGGAAACCGGTCTCACCACCTCGCGCGAACATCCGCATCTCTTCCTGCGCACGGCCGCTTCCTATGTGGGGGCGGGCGAGCCGATCCTGGCACCCCATGACGATATCGCGCGTGCCTTCGACTATGAGGGCGAGCTCGCCGTCGTGATCGGGAAGGCGGGGCGCCATATTCCGCGTGACCGGGCGCTCGACCACGTTGCCGGATATTGCTGCCTCAACGAAGGCTCGGTGCGCGAATTTCAGCACCACAATCGGCAGTTCGGGCTAGGCAAGAATTTCGAGGCGTCGGGAAGCTACGGCCCATGGTTGGTCACCCCCGACGAATTCGGAGATCCGGCGGCGCACAGGGTCAAGACGCGGGTCAATGGGATCACCCGCCAGGACGCGCCGCTCGACGACATGCTGTTCGACGTGGCGGCCACCATCAGCTATCTGTCGGAAGGCTATATCCTTCGCCCTGGCGACCTGATCGCCATGGGCACGCCCGGTGCATTGCCGCCCGCTGAAGACGATGCTGAAGGGCGTGATCTGAGACGGCAGTTCGGGACGTTCAAGACGCCCGGTCTCGTTCATATGCGTGCCGGCGACCGCGTCGAGGTTGAGATCGATGGAATCGGCGTGCTTGCCAACCCGATCGTCGGTGATGAGCCGGCTGTTTACCGGTCATAGCAATCCCGGCCTAAAGCCGATTTCCTGGCAAGCAAGGCGGACAAGAGCGCGGCGGAACTGGACTGGAGCGCCATTGGCTGGCGCTTCGCCAGTTCTGATAAGACGAGTCGCGAACACTGGAAGCGCCGGCGAACCCAGCCGGCGCTACCTATTTCTTGATGTCAGCGGCGCGCGTCGAGGCCGAGCCTGCCTGCGCCGAAGGCCACAATCTGGAGCATGCCGCCCGCCACCGCGATATTCTTGAAGAAGTGGATGAACTGGTTCTGATCAGCGATGTTCGCGTGGAAGCCGAGCGCCGTCACCATCGAAAAGATCGCAAGCGCGGACGCGACTACGCGGGTGCGATAGCCTGCAACCAGCGCGATGCCGCCTACGATTTCCACGAGAACGGCAACCGCCAGTGCCAGTTGCGGCAGGGGCAGACCGGCCGACTGGATATAGCCGATGGTGGATGCCGGATCGCCAAGCTTGGAAAGGCCGCTCAAGATAAAGATCGCGCTGAGCGCAAGCCGGCCGATCAAAGCGGTAACGTCGGTCGCCGATGTCATGTTCGAAACACCGAGGGAAAGATTGTTGGTCTGGGTCATGACAATTTCCTTTAGAAATTTACGACGCCAGGCGAGCGTCGATCGCTCACGCCATGTGGAGCATCCACGACCGCATAAATACTGGAATAAATCCGTTCATTTGGTTCGAGTGAATTGAAAGGTTCGGGTGTTCCTCACCTGAGGCGGGCGCCGATGAGGCGCGGATTCCCGGACCATCGGGACAATTGGCGTACCGCTCGCCAATCCGGTGAATGCCGGTTGCGGATAGTTTCGCCCCGAAAAATACGCCGGCTTGTCGGCGGATCGAACGAGGTGAGACATGGCGTTGAAGATCTGGGGGCGGAAAACATCGACCAATGTGCAGAAGGTGCTGTGGCTCTGCGCCGAGCTCAACCTGCCATACGAACGCGTCGATCTCGGCGGGCCGTTCGGAGGCCTCGACGATCCCGCCTATCGCGCCAAGAATCCTAACGGCCTCATTCCCACGATCGAGGACGGCGATTTCACATTGTGGGAATCGCACGCGATCCTTCGCTATCTGGCGGAAGGCCATCCTGAAAGCGGCCTCATGCCCAAGGATCGGCGTGCACGCGCCGTGGTCGACCAATGGCTGGATTGGCAGATGGTCGCGCTGGGCCTCTCCTTGCGGGATCTTTTCATGAAGCTCTTCCGCCCCGGTGCGGCGGCCCCGACGCCCGAAGAGATCGCGGCCGCGGCAGCGCATGCTGCAAGCAGGTTCGCGGTCCTGGAAGACCAGCTGTCGCAATCGGCCTATGTGGCAGGCGGGGCATTTTCGCTCGCCGATATCGCGGTCGGTATCAGCGTCCATCGCTGGCTGCAACTTCCGATCGAACGCCCCGCAATGCCGGCCGTGGTTCGCTGGTATGAGACCATCAGCCGCCGCGATGCCTTCCAGACGATCGCTTCGCTTCCGCTCAAATGAAGTTCAGGGCGCGGCCGGCTCACCGGTCGCGGTCTGGCGCCTGAACTCGCTCGGCGACACGCCGATATGCTGAGTGAAGAAGCGCGTAAAATTGCTGTGGCCGGCGAAGCCCAGTTCGTCGGCCAGTTCGATCAAAGGCAAGTCGGTGGTGCTCAGGCGTCGCGTGGCGGCGGTCAAGCGGACATAGTCGGCGTAGTGCTGTGGGGACGTGCCCACGCAGCGCCGGAACTGCTCGAAGAAGCGCGACCGTGAAAGCCCGACCTCGCGCGCGACCTCTTCCATTCGCGGGTTCTTGAGCGCGTTGTCATGGATATAGGCCAAGGCCTTGCGAATGCGAAAATCGACCATACGCCGACGCGGGAGCGTGGCGCGGTCGATCGAGGCGTCGGCATAGCTAGTGATGAGCGCGTCCATCAGGTTCAGCAACAGCTCGCCGCATTGATCGTCTATGTCGCGCACATGCGTGGGGATCGCCGAGGCAAGTCTGTTCGCAAGCATCCGCACATCGTCATTGAGCTTGGCGCTCGGCTCGGGAAAGAGCGTTTCCACCACCATCGTGGTTTCCGGCAACACCTCGGACAACCAGGCGGGCTCGATGAACAGCGAAAGGATCAGGGTCGGCTTGCCGTCATTGGCGAGCTTGGCGTGCGGCAGCCAGGAGTTGAACAACAGCACCGTCTGATCGTCGAGCGCTAAGTCCCTGCCCTCAGCCTGAAATATGGCGTCCGCGCCACCCAGTTTGAAAAGAATGTTGATCTGGCGATGGGAATGCTCAACGAGCGGCCGATCATTCAGATTTACGGTTGCCCGCCCGAAGCGGCCGGAAAATATCCAGACCAACCTTTCCTGCGCCATGACACCCACGTCCCCGTCCTTATATTTTGTTCGAGCATAACAAGTGCTGTGCGTTTAGCGCAAACTTGTCTTCCGCGAACCGCTTAGGATTGGCCCTCTTTCGAAAAACCGGACTGATTGGCAAGCGGACGGATCGTGCCGACAGCGCCGTTCAAAAACCCATGCCAGAGAAAGACCGACGCACGCAGAGGGTGAGAAACCCCGGCGGACACTGGAACGGGGAAGAGAGGATGGGAATGAGAGCGCTGCACAAGGACATTATGGAGGGGCGCCGCCTGGAGCGAGGCAGCTATCTAAAAGCAACGAGCGCCGCGATCGCGGTATTCTCCCTGATGCCGGCGGGCATGGCCTGGGCCCAACAGGTGGAGCCCAGCGAAACAACGGCGCAGGTGAGCGAGGAAACGTCGGCAAGTGACATCGTGGTCACCGGCTCACGTGTGTCTCGCGAAGGGTTCACGGCACCGACGCCGACCACGATGATCGGTGTCGAGCAGATCAAGGCCGCGGCAACTGCCAGCATCGCCGATTATGTCAACCAGCTGCCCGCACTTGTGGGTTCGAACACGCCGCGTATCGCCAATACCGGCGCGTCGGCGACGGTCGGTTCCAACCTTTTCAACCTGCGCAGCCTGGGCGCGAACCGCACACTCGTGCTGCTCGACGGGCACCGTGTGGTGCCGTCCACGATCACGGGCAATGTCGATATCAATCTGCTGCCGCAGGCACTCGTCCAGCGCGTCGACGTGGTGACGGGCGGCGCATCGGCCGCCTGGGGTTCGGATGCCGTTGCCGGCGTGGTCAACTTCGTCCTCGACCGCAAGTTCGAAGGCGTCATGGCGAATATCCAGAGCGGAATTTCGGATGAGGGTGACGCCCGCACGTTCAAGGCCGAGCTGTCCTATGGCACGAGCTTTGCTGATGGGCGCGGCCATTTCATCGTCAGCGGCGAATATCATGACGACGGGGCAGCCGGAAAGGTCAGAACGCGCGACTGGTTCAAGAGCCGCAAGGTGATCTTCAACCCCGCCTGGACGCCGACCAACGGCCAGCCCCGGCGCATCGTCCAGACCGGGGTTGGCGCAAGCAATGAGACATCGGGCGGGCTCATTACCGGTCCGGCGACCGTCACCGTCGGCGGCGTCACCATGTCCAATCCCTTGCGCAACATCCGGTTCGGCCCCGGCGGCGTGCCGATGCCCTATGATCCAGGCACGGTCAGCGGCATTTCGGCCTTTGGCGGCGATGTCGAGGACATCAGTCAGGCGATCGAGCTGGCTGTGCCGCTGCGCTACGGTACGGGCTATGGACGGCTGAGCTATGAGGTGGTGCCCGACGTCACAATCTATGCCGAGGCGACCTATGCCAAGGCGTGGAACGAGATCGTGGCGCGCGTCTATGAGCGCGGGGGCAACATCACCATCCAGCGCGACAATGCCTTTCTGCCCGACAGCATCCGCACGCAAATGACGTCGCTCGGTCTAAACTCCGTCCAGATGGGCCGCATGTTTCTCGACTGGGGACCCTTGCGCGGACGCAACCGGCGTGAACAGCAGCGCTATGTAGCTGGGCTCGAGGGTGAACTAGGTGGCGGCTGGTCCTGGGATGCCTATTTTCAGCACGGCAAGACCGATTTCTCGACCGGTGCCTATGACAACAATCCGATCATCGCCAATTTCAATCGTGCGGTGGACTCGGTGGTCAATCCCGCGACGGGCCAGATCGTCTGCCGTTCGACACTCTCCAATCCGACCAACGGATGTGTTCCCCTCAACATATTCGGCTCGGGATCGACGTCTGAGGCCGGACGTAACTACGTGTTCGGACGCTCGGTGCAGGATATCACGATCCAGCAGGATGTCGTGGCGGCAAGTCTGCGCGGCGAGCCGCTTTCCCTCTGGGCGGGACCGGTGTCGGTCGCTCTTGGTATAGAGGGGCGCCGCGAGAAATACCGGTCCACGGCCGACGCCCTCTCGCTGACCGATGCCTTCTTCGTCGGCAACTTCAAGCCGTCCAAAGGCAAATATGATGTGAAGGAGGCCTTTTTCGAGACAGTGGTCCCGCTGCTCGCGGACGAGGCCTTCGCCAAGTCGCTCGATCTCAACGCCGCCATTCGCCTGACCGACTATAGCCTGAGCGGCTCGGTGACGACCTGGAAGGTCGGCGCCACCTGGGATCTCGACGAGCAGATCCGCGCCCGCGGCGTGGTGTCGCGTGATATCCGTGCACCGAATCTGAGCGAGCTCTTCCAAGGCGGTGCCACGCTCAACCAGACCGTCGATGATCCGGTCACCGGCACGAGCTATAGTTCGCGTACGGTCAGCCAGGGCAATCCGAATCTCAAGCCTGAAAAGGCCGATACCAAGTCAGTCGGCGTCGTCTATCGACCCAACTGGCTCGACGGCCTGTCGCTCTCTGTCGACTATTTCGACATCAAGATCGACGGAGCGATCGCAAGCCTGATCGCCCAGCGCGTGATCGACAAATGCCAACAGGGCATCACCTCGCAATGCGCCTTCATCACCCGGAGTGCACCGACAGGCCCAATCGCCAGCATCCTGCTTGTGCCGCAGAACATCAATTCGGAGCGGACCAAGGGCGTCGATGTCGAGGCGACGTATCGCACCGAATTCGGCAAGGGCGACCTGACGCTGCGCGCGGTCGCAACCTATGTCGACGAGCGGTCTGAAACCGCCGATGGCCAGAAGGTCGAATATGCGGGCACCAACGCCAACGAGTCGCAACCGTCCAAGGCGGTGCCGCGCTGGCGGGTCATGTCGTCGGTAACCTACGATCTGGGCGATGTCGCATCCACGCTGACAGGCCGCTTTATCAGTGCGGGCAGGTTCAACAACGCCTGGGTCGAGGGCGTCGATATCGACGACAACACCGTGGCCTCCGCCTTCTACCTCGACTGGTCGATGACTTACAGGATCGACAGCTTCGGCAAGGGTGCTGAAGTCTATTTCGCGGTCCAGAACCTGCTCGACAAGGATCCGCCGGCCTCGCCCAACTACTCGACCGCCAGCACGATCCAGACCGGTGTGAACGGCTACATCTACGACGTCATCGGACGCCAGTTCCGCATCGGCGTGCGGACCAAATTCTAAAGATGACAGGTTTCACAGGAGAAAAACCGATGCTGTGCAAGAAGCTGCATCATGCCGCTTTCAGATGCGTGGATGCGGCCGAGACGGTGGAGTTCTACACCACCGTCCTTGGTCTCAAGTTCACGCATGCCATGGGCGAGGACCATGTCCCCTCGACCGGGGAATATAGCCCGCACATCCATATCTTCTTCGAGATGGGGGACGGATCCAACATCGCCTTCTTCGAGGTGCCGCAGGCGCCGCCGGGCATCAAGGACACCAACACGCCTGATTGGGTCCAGCATTTCGCCTTCGAGGTCGAAAGCGTGGATGCCCTCGTCAAGGCCAAGGCGGAACTCGAGGCCAAGGGCATCGATGTGCTCGGCCCCACCAACCATGACGATTTTATTCTCTCGATCTATTTCTTCGATCCCTCCGGGCACCGGCTCGAACTGACGGCACGCACCGCGACGCCTCAGCAATATGCGCAGTTCGAGAAGGAGGCCGCGGCGGTCCTCGAATGCTGGAGCGAAACGCACGATTGGTCGAACCGGGAGCGCATCTTCGGCAGCGCCAGCGGCTATCGCCGGGAGGCGCTCCAATGAAACTGACGACTCTCAACGAAGGCGGTCGAGACGGCACCCTTGCGGTCGTATCAGACGATATGCGCGAGGCAGTTCGCGCAGACGGCATCGCGCCGACGCTGCAGGCTGCGCTCGACAACTGGGCCGAGATAGAGCCGGCGCTGCGGGCATTGGACAGGGCGCTGGCTGAGGGAACTGCGGAGGGCGCGTTCGACTATGATCCGCGCTCTGCGATGGCGCCGCTCCCGCGTGCCTATCAGTTTCTCGACGGCAGTGCCTATTTTTACCACATGTCGGTGGTTCGGGCAGCCCGAGGCGCTAAGCCCCCGGAAGATTTCTTCGAAATCCCGCTGATGTATCAGGGCCTGTCCGATCCGATCCTCGGCCCCAGCCAGCCGCTGCGGCTAACCGAGGACGAGGCCTTCGGCATCGATATCGAAGCGGAGATCGCGGTCATCACCGGCGATGTGCCGATGGGGGTCAGCGTCGAGGATGCATCAGGCTTTGTGCGGCTGATCGTTCTCCTGAACGACTATTCGCTGCGCGGCGTGATCCCGCCGGAGATCGGGCGGGGCTTCGGCTTCCTTCAGGGCAAATGCGTCAACAGCATGGGACCCGTGGCGGTCACGCCGGACGAATTGGGAGAAGCCTGGAACGGCCGGCTGCTTTCGGGTCGCTACCGTATCCACATCAACGGCCAGCAACTCGGCGAACTCCAGCCGGGCATCGATGCCAGTTTCGACTATGCCCAACTCATCGCGCATGCGGCGCGGACGCGCGAACTGCGGGCGGGGACGGTGATCGGGGCAGGGGCACTCGCCAATGCAGATCATGCCCGGCACGGCAGCGGATGCATTGCTGAAGAGCGCGCGCACGAACAGATGCGCGATGGTGCGCCCTCCATGTCCTATCTCAGGTTCGGGGATCGCGTGCGGCTTGAGATGTTCGACGACAGGGAGCGTTCGCTGTTCGGGGCCATCGATCAGCAAGTCGAACGGTACCTGCCGGCATGAGCGCGCCCGTGATCGGCCATGCCCTGCATGGCAACGGTCCCCGCCGCGTGCTCGCGCTCCACGGCTGGTTTGGCGATCATCACAGCTATGATCCGATCCTGCCGCTGTTCGATGGCGACGCCTATTCGATCGCGCTGATGGATCAGCGCGGCTATGGGCTCTCGCGCGATCGTGACGGGCCCTATGACGTGGCGACGATCGCGGCCGACGCCCTGACGCTTGCCGACCATCTCGGCTGGGAACGGTTCAGCCTGATCGGACATTCCATGGGCGGCAAGGCCGCGTTGAAAGCGGCAACGCTAGCGCCCGAAAGGATCGAGGCGGTCATAGGCGTGACTCCCGTATGGGCGGGAGAGGCGCCGTTCGACGCGGATACGCTCGCGATGTTCCGCGCGGCAGCGACCGATGCCGCCACGCGCGGGATCATCATCCGCCACTCGACCTCCAACCGGCATGACGATGGCTGGTACGCGGCACTGGTCGGGGAGTCGCAGCGGACGGCCAGTATCGAGCCGTTCGCCGCCTATTTCGAATCCTGGGCCCTGGACGACTTTTCTGATGAGGTTGGCGGTCTATCGATTCCAGTTCAGGTCATTGTCGGTGGCTTTGACCAGGCAATTACGCCCGAACTCATAGCTGCTACCTGGCGGACCCATTTGCGCAACTGCTCTATCAAAATCCTCTCGGACGCGAGCCACTATCCCATGCAGGAATGCCCGACCGCACTGGCCGAGGCGCTTGTCGACTTCCTGCAGTTCCCGGAAGTCTTGCAGAGCGGCTGAAAGTCGCTCAACGAGTGCGAGAGTCTGGATCGCGAACCGAGTTCAGTTGATGGTGAACGGGATACGAAGCGTTGTGCGCAAATCGGTCGCGTCGTCGGTCGCACCGAGTTCCACGGTCCAGTTGATCGTCGTCCGGTCGGTGACGCGGTAGCTGATCCCGAACAGGAAACGGCCGATCTGAAGGTCACGCGTACTCGTGACGATGGGGTCACCGAGCACCGAAACACCGTTCCTGACGGTGATCGGCCGTATCGTGCTCTTTGTCGAAAAGACCCAGTTATGCGCATAGGCGAAGCTGATCGACGTCCGCTCGTTGAGCGCGAGGCCGATGCCCCCGGTCATGTTGGGACCCGACCCGGGCTCGACATGATCTATCTGGGCGTCGCTGATGCGGGTGTCGACGTCCTCACCGAAGTTGAAATTGTAGCCGAGCACGCCGAACAACGTGGCGGGATCGGTCGGCATCAGTACGGTGACGCTTGGAGCTACGCCCCAGAAGCCGAAGCCCGTGGCAGCCTTGGTGGCATCGCCAAGCGGATCACGTGGCACCTCGAAGGGGCTCGAGCCTGTCGGCGCGACAACCTGAAGGTTGGCGGTCAGGAACGGCCATCCCCCGGTACCGTCGGTCAGCTGATAGCGCGCGAGCAGTTCGATGTCGCCGATGCCTGAACCTGTCACCGACCGGTTGATCGTTCCCGCTCCCGACTGCGGGGGGTTCTGGACGAGCGGCACGAGGACGAAGGCGTCTTCGCGATAGATCCAGGGCACGCGGACGCCGATTTCGAAACGATCGGTCACGCCGAACCGCGCAAGTCCCGCCAGCGTCAGCACATCCTGCCGGCTTTCGTTGATGTCGAATATGCCGACCAGAACCGATTGGGGAATCTCGATGCCACGGAAAACAAACCGATTGCGGTCGGTGCGACCATATTCGACAGACGGTTCCAGGGTCAGCCGGCCGGCCCGGGTCAACACGCTGCCCTGTTCCGCGAGTACGGCCACGTCCTGTGCAGGCCGCGTCTCCGCTGGCTTCTCGCCAACACTGGAAACCTCGTCCGCAGGCGGCGGAGCAGAGCTGACGGGCGGCGGCGCGGCCTGGGCGCTCTGCACGCCGGCACCGCGCATCTTGCCGAGCAGGGTTTCCTCAAGCTCGTTGAGGCGTCTTTCCTGCGCCTCAAGAATGCGTCGCTGCTCCTGGACGGCCTGGCGTTCCGCCTCGATCTGGGCCTGGAGCGCGATAAGGTCGGAGGCTTCGGGTTTTGCCGGGGTGGTCTGCGCAAAGGCCGGCGGGATCCACAGCACGCCGGCGAGCGCGGCCGTTGCTGGCAGTATGCCCTTCATCGATACCTCCCCGGTGACCGGCTCGGCCAGGTTGTCGCGTTCCTAGTGAATGCCGCGACCAGCGGCATCGAGCGCGATCGATTCCCACCGAAGCATTGCATTGCCGATCGGCACCGCCGAATTATTCAAATCAACATTGACGGTAACGATAGTATCAATTGCTCTGTCATTGGCCGTGTTCGCTATCAAGGTCCCGGTAAGGCTACCCATCATATGATGTAATTCAAGGGAATTGCCGGATAATACTACCACTGATCCGCTCTCGTCCTGTTGGAGCCGGACGGAACCCCATTGGGTCATCGAAGATGGTCCGTTCGGGGTAAGCTCGATTTTTTGCTGACCGGTGTCGGCGGGAGCCGCGGAAACCGGCCCTTCCACAATCCGCACCGTGCCACCGCCGGGCAAGGCCGCGACGGTGCCCTCTTGCGCCGATGAAGCCGGGCCCTGTTCTCCGTTGGCGGCGGCGCCACCGGTAAAGACACTCAGGCCGGCGGCATCCCCGGCGCTCAAAACGGTGCGCAGCGCGAGCGCGCCATCCACGAGTGTCCGAATCTCGATCCCGATCGAAATGTCCATGCCGTTGGGAAGCTTGTATCCCGCGCGCATCTGATCGAGTTGCGCGTCGGTAACGCGCTCGCGCCCGGCAAAGGGGGACGCGTCAGCCGAAGCGGCCGATGTCCATGCCGGACCTGTCCAGCAAAAGAGGAACAGCGTTGCCAGAAGCGGCTTTCGGAGCAAGCGTCTGTGCGTCACATCCGCCTCCTACATCTCGACCGGGAAAGGTTGGGCCCGCGTCAGTTCGAGCGCCTGAAGGCTGACCGGCTCCATCAGTGCGGTGGCACGGGCGCGCGCCACGAGTCCCCATTCCTCGTCGCGTCCGAAGCTGCGTTTTCCACGCTCGACCTCATCGCCGATCGCGAAAAGGATACCGTTCCACATCGCCTTGAACGCAGCGGCGTCGATGAGCCGCATGCCGAGCGAGGGATCGCCGACAAGCACCTTGCCGTTGGCCACGCCCTTGATGACGACGAAATGCTTGTATCCCCGCATGTTGATCAGCGCGATTCCGGGCAGCCTGATCTTCTCGATGTCAGCGAGCGATACGACATAGCCGTCGGCGCGGATGCCCCGCGCGTTGAGATAGCGCTTCATGTCGAGCAGTGAAAAACCGAGCCGGCGGATTTGCGCACGATCACCCTGACGCCACATTCCGACAAAGATCGATTGCTCGGTCTGCACATCGCCATAGTGATAATGAAGCAGGGTCGCGAGCGCCGCCGAACCGCAGCTGAAATCATATTGCTGGCGAACGACGGTTAGATAGCGGCGTTCGACCATGCTCTTGACCGGCAGCGAATAGTCGCCCGCCGGCAGGCTGAGCCAGCTGCCACTCCGGGGAACCGTCGTATCCGCACAGCCGGCAAGCATCATAACGATCACCGCGATCAGCGGGGAGCTAGTTCCTGATCGCAACATTGACGTTCATCGACGCGTTGATCGAGACGTTGTTGCCCGTATTGGCGTTGATCAGACCCAGTCCGCTAAAGTTCTGGAACGAGCCGCCATCGATCAGGATCATGCCGGTGGTGGAATCGCCGTTGATCGTATTGTTGGCCACGTTGCCCGTGTTTTGCGCGTTTATGTTCTGATTAAGCACCGACACGTCCGCCATGCCGGTGACGCCTGCCAGCGCGGAATCATCGATGACCGCGGCACTCGCAAAAGGCGACGGGCCTTCGGCCCGGTCGACGGGAGCCGGCGAAATCTCGTCCAGCTGGATTGTAACGGCGGCACTTCCGGCGTCGGATTCCGCGCCCGCCATTGCGGGAACAAGGCCGAGAAGTACAATTCCGGCCATCATCGGATATCTGAGGGTCATAGCGGCCTCCCTCCTGCATGTCGCACGGGGACAAGAAAGGGCCGGTCGCCCGTCGGGCGACCGACCTTCTTCCTGCGCCGCTTACGGCCCTACGTTGAAGGTGCCGATATTGGCACCGACGTTGATGCTCGCATTCTGCTGCGAGAACACACCGGTGTTGACGTTCATGGCGTTGAGACCGGCAAAGTTCGAGAACGCACCATTGTCGAAGAACGAGCCCCAGCCCATGAACGGCGCGCCGCCGGCACCGCCATCACCGCCATCACCGCCCGTGCCGCCGGCACCACCGGTGCCGCCCGCGCCGCCAGTTGCGCCATTGTCAGCCGCGCCGCCCGAACCGTCGCCGCCGTCGCCGCTGGTAGCGGTGCCGCCGCCGGCGCCGCCGTTCGACGGTTGCCAGAACCAGACCTCGCCACCGGTCACCGTGCCGGCAAGCGTCGAGGCAGTGGTGAGCGTGGTGTAGGTGGTGGTCGCGACACTGCCATTATTGGCCGCGCCGACGCCGCTGGCATCGCTGTTGTCGCTGTTGTCACTGGCATCGATCGCGAAGTTCGAGGTGCCGCCATTGTTGGCAGACCCGATGCCGCTCGAGTCGCTGTTGTTGCTCGCATCATGCGCATCGACCGCGAAATTCGAGGTGCTGCCATTGTTGGCCGAGGCCAGGCCGCTCGAATCGCTGTTGTTGCTCGCATCATGCGCATCGACCGCGACATCGAGCGTGATGGCCGATGTGCCACCATTGTTAGCGGAACCGAGGCCGCTCGAATCGCTCGAGTTCGAATTGTCGGTGGTCGTGTCGGTCGAGCTGTCTGTGGAGGTGGCGGTGGCGCCGTTGTCGGCCGCTGCCGAGCTGCCTCCGACATCGGCGGTTTGCGCCAGCGCCGGTCCCGAGACCAGCGCGAGCGCCCCGATCGAGGCGGTCAATAGCAGGATATGCTTCATGATATGATCCTCTCCGCTGTTAAAATCGGGGCGAGGCGGATCCGGACGACGCTGTTCAGCATCATGTGCGCCCGGATCCGCCCGCCAATCCCGCTTACGGCCCTACGTTGAAGGTGCCGATATTGGCACCGACGTTGATGCTCGCGTTCTGCGAGGAGAACACACCGGTGTTGACGTTCATGGCGTTGAGACCCGCAAAGTTCGAGAACGCACCGTTGTCGAATTCGGAGTCCCAGGTCATGACCGGCGCGCCGCCCGCACCGCCGGCACCGCCAGCACCGCCCGTGCCGCCGGCACCACCGGTGCCGCCCGCGCCGCCGGTTGCGCCATTGTCAGCCGCGCCGCCCGAACCGTCGCCGCCGTTACCGCTGGTGGCGCTGCCGCCGCCATCGCCGCCGCCCGCGGGTTGCCAGAAATAGACCGTCCCGCCGGTCACCGAACCGGCGAGCGTCGAGGCAGTCGTGAGCGTGGTGTAGGTGGTGGTCGCGACACTGCCGTTGTTGGCCGAGCCTACGCCGCTGGCATCACTGTTGTTGCTGTTGTCACTGGCATCGATCGCGAAGTTCGAGGTGCCGCCATTATTGGCAGACCCGATGCCGCTCGAGTCGCTGTTGTTGCTCGCGTCATGCGCATCGACCGCAAAATTCGAGGTGCTGCCATTGTTGGCCGAGGCCAGGCCGCTCGAATCGCTGTTGTTGCTCGCATCATGCGCATCAACCGTGACGCCAAGCGTGATCGCCGATGTACCGCCATTGTTGGCGGAGCCGAGGCCGCTCGAATCGCTCGAGTTCGAATTGTCGGTGGTCGTGTCGACCGAGCTGTCTGTGGAGGTGGCGGTGGCGCCGTTGTCGGCCGCTGCCGAACTGCCTCCGACATCGGCGGTTTGCGCGAGAGCCGGTCCCGAGACCAGCGCGAGCGCCCCGATCGAGGCGGTCAATAGCAGGATATGCTTCATGATATGATCCTCTCCGCTGTTTAAAAGGCGGTCGCGATCCGTCGCCCGCGCATGCGGGTTGGTGCACTTGAGGGTTGGTATCGCGGGCGGCCTATAATAGCCGCTTGTGCCGCAGGGACTTAGCCCCAGACGGGTAGACGCTCTGCCCTCAGGCGAGAAGAACCATTACCCCCATTTGAAGGGGAAATCGCGGCCGCCTTGATGCGCACGACGCTGTTGAGCATTACACGTACCAGATCGGCCTGCCGATGGGTGTCGGTCTTTGAGAAGACCTGCTTCAGATATGCGCGGGCAGTTTGGGTCTGAACGCGCATTTCGTGGGCGGCGCCCTCGATCGTCATCCCCTCTACCAGATGGATGGCGAGGCAAGCTTCGGTCGCGGTCAGGCCATAGGCCCGACAAAGCGCCGCAACCAGTGACTGGGTGTCGCTGTCCGGGTCGAGGACGTGGAGGACTGTGGCGGCGCTGCCCTCGTGGCCGTTGGGAATGCGTGAAAGGGCTGCAACGAGCGGTCGGGCATTCGAGCGGCGCAGGAGCATCACCGAGACGCGGCCCGCTTCGGGTACCGCCAGGTTTTCGTCGCAATGGTTGAAATACTGGATCGCGGTCTGCAGGCGTACGGCATTGTCGAAATCGGTGGCAGTGATCGATTGACCTGCACGGCGCAGACCTTCTCCTGCATCCAGCAGGCGCAGTGCCTGCTCATTCGCGAACAGGATATTGCCGTCCGTATCGAGCAGGATGGTGGTGAAGTCGAACAAATCCAGCGCCTGGCCTAGAAAGGCAGCGCGGTCCCTGTCGCGTTGAACCTGCCACAGGAGCCGGAGGTGCGAGTCTACCCAGCCCTGTATCGTCTGTGGTGTCTGTTTGCCCTGGGTTGGCGGGTATGGACCAACCCGGCATGCTGAAAGTGCAAGTAAGGTCGACGGCTCGACCCGGCAGAAAAAGGTATGTCGCGAAACATCTCCCGCCGGCTCCGGCGAATAGCCCGTCTCCAACCCAAAATCGATGGCGGGGGGACTGATTTTTTCCGGCTGCCACGCATCGAATCCAACCGCTTGCTGAATGGATCGGGCGATCCGTGAAGCCAATGCCTCAGGCATATTGAACGCGGCAAGGATATTGGGCTGATCGCGGTGCGTTGCATGTAGCGTCAATACGCCCATGGCGCATTCGAGATGACTGGCGACCAAGCGAAACAGGCTGCCGACTTCCGAATGGTCAGAGTGTGCTGTCGAGGTTTGCACCGCGACCCTCTCCTTCTGACTTGTCTGCACAGGGAATGCTCAGATATTTGATCCGCCCTAACAGGAAAATAGGTAATTTTCGGGAGAACGGGCGACTAAAATGGTTAGTCGGGCGGGGCATTGGGGGTCCCCCGCGGCTTCCCCGTGACGTTGCGCGAGAGCTCTCAAGTATTCACGCGATCTCTGGAAAGAATCCTAACTGTCTTTGACAGGCACCCATGAGTGCCCGCACCCAGTCCCCGTCCTGCACGGGTCGCGGGTATCAAGCGACATCATGAAGTGGTCCGGGGGCGACATGCAAAACTGGTCCCCCCAGGGTTGTTAGGCACTCTCCAAA
>NZ_JBYSXE010000053.1:0-29309 GCF_058781925.1 Sphingobium sp. FW306-1B-F04DB
CACCTCCGACCTGTTGCCCTCACTGCGGCGGCAGTCTCTCGCCAGAACCAATCACATTTCTGCCAAAGTAGTGCTAGCTGTCTGGTTGCGATACATCATTGGCATGATAGAGGATGTCATCGACTTTCGCCATAAGGTCGTCGCGGGAGGCGGGCTTGTAAAGGGGATTGGCGAGAGTGGGGGTCAAGCCGATCCGTTCCCCCGCCTTCTGGCAAGGCGAGCTGCCTTGAAGGACGCGCTGTCGGCGTCGGTTGTAGGCACGGTTGAAGCCGGCGAGCAGGGTTTCGAGATCGGCGTGACCGGCGACATTGATGCCGAGCACTTCGCTGGCGACGCGACCGTTGAAGCGCTCGACCATGCCGTTGGTCTGGGGTGTGTAAGGTCTCGTTTTGCGATGGATAATCTTGTACTTCGCGCAGGCGTGTTCGAAGTCGTCAGCGGTGAAGCAGGATTCCCGGTCCGTCAGCACATGGGTGATGCGGAAGGGGAATGCCTTGCTGGCTGCCTTGAGGAAGGCAATCGCGTTGGCGGCGTTCTCGGCATCGTAGACGGCCAGATGGACGAACCGCGAGCAGCGATCGATCGCGACATAAAGGAAGCGCTTGCGAATGTCGCCATCTGCGGTGCGCAGCTTGGGCAGATGTTTGACGTCAATGTGCACGAAGCCCAGATCATAGTCCTGGAACCGCCCCTGACCTTTGCGTGGCTGCACCGTCGGCTTGAGCGGCCGTCGATTGAGCCCTTCCGCCTTGAGGACGCGGTAAATGCTGTCGCGATTGAGGTGGGGCAGGAAGTGCCGGAGCACGAAGGTGAGATCATCCAGCGCGAAGCCTGTCGCCCTGCGCACCGCGCAGATGATCGCGCGCTCTTCCTCGCTCATGCGCCAGGCAAGGCGCTTGGGCCGGCTTGAGCGATCCTGGACCGCATGCTCTCCGCGTTTGCGCCACTTACGGACTGTCTCGTCGCTGATGCCATAGCGCTTCGCCACCACGGTGGCAGGTTCGGTGGAACGGGCAATTTCCGCCCGTACCGCGGGCGTGGTTCGGGCCTGAGGATGTATCTGCACCATCACGAAACCTCATCAGCAAGAGCAGCAAAGCGCCATGCGTGATCCGCAATGGCGCTGCTTACCATGTCCCAATGATGTATCGCAACCAGACAGCTAGTTCCGCAATTCCTGCTCCGCACGCCAGCGGCGGCCGGTCGCCCTGATGCTCGGGCGGCCGCCTCGAGTCAGGGGCATTCCAGATATACCGGATTGCCGATCAGGATGAGTGCTCCCGATCCGTCGCGGATATTCGCCGCGGCCCAGCCGCAGGCCTTGTCGAGCGTGAACGACAGGCGTTGATCCGGTTCGCTGATCGTCCCGCTCTGCCCGTCGACAGCCCCATTGACGACGAGCTCTGCCTTGCCGCCGACCGCGTCGACCGCACGGATTGAGACGTCGATCTTCCGCTTGACCCTCAGCGGGCCGCCCATCGCAGCCCGGGCTCCGCCGCTCATTGCCTCGACCTCGAGCAGCCGGGTCCGGCTTCCCTCGACGTCGATGAAGACATTGCCGGCGCGAATGGCGTCCAATATCCCTTCGCGCGACAAGGCATCAGCATGGACGACTGTGGTCGGTCGCCCGATCGGCGCCTTGCCTTCGGGGGCATCCGGATCGTGATTGTCGCTGCCGCCGATGCCGGTCAGACGGTGCCCCTCGTTCAGCCGCGCATACCAGAAGCCGAGCCCGGCAAGCGGTCCTTCGACCAGCTTGCCGTTGACCGCTTCAATCGCGGTGATGTCGCTCCAGTCGGTGTCCTTGGCGGTCCAGCCGCAGCCCATGCAAAGCTCGCCCGAAGGGAGCGCCGGATGGTTGAGCGACATGATCGCGCCCGCAGCTTTTACGTCGCGCTCGATGTCCCCGACGGGTTTACGAAAATCGACGAACTCGGCCGGGCCGAAGATGTTGGCATGGCCATTAAAGGTGGTGATCTCCACCCCGGGGATGAGCAGCGTCTTGTCGAACCAGGGCTGCAGCTCGCGCAGCGCTCCGAAATGCGCGACACTGTTGTGATCGGTCACCGCGACGAAATCGAGCCCGGCATTCGCCGCCGCCTCGACGGTGCGGAAGATCGGGCAGGGAACGCGCTTTCCCGTCTGGCTCGCGCAGCTGCCGTCGCTGTTGGCGTCGTGCATGTGCAGGTCGCCGCGGTACCAGCCTGGCTCAGCCTTGAGTGGCGGATCCGCGATCGCGGCCGACGCGGCGCGGTCGGCGCCTCGATCGAAGCTGACCTCGACGCGATAGGCGCTGCGGCTGTCGGGCCGCGCGTTGGGGACGCCCATGAGCAATGTCCAGCGCCCCGCAGGGATCGCCCCCGTCAGATAGCCCGGCGTCGCGTCGCTCGGCGCAATGGTGAAGCGATCGCGCGTGCCGCCGCTCCAGCCACGGAACCGCTCGGGATCGCGGATTCCCAGATCGACGACGGTCTTGTTCGCCTTGTCATAGGTGACGATCACGCTGATGCGCGAGACCCCCGCGGGCACGTCGATCGGCACCTCGCGGTAGGTCTGGTGATCCGCGCCGGTGATCTCGCCGGTGAGGACGAGGCCAGGCTCGGCCGCCGCCGGGGCGGCAGCCGTGACGAGGAGGAGGGCCATTACGACCCTCCCGCAAATCCCCTTGCGCATCAGAACTTGAAGTCCACGGCGAAGCGGACATTGCGGCCGAGAATCGGACGCCCGATGAACAGTAGGTCATTGGCCTGGCCGCTGGTCAGCTCGCCCGCGCGCGGATTGCCCTCGGTAAGCCCGAGCTCGTTGGTGAGGTTGTCGCCATAGGCCCAGAGCGTGATCTGGTCGGTCAGCGCGAAGCGCACGCTCGCGTTGACCACGGTATAGGAAGGCAGCTTCGAGGTATTGGCTGCGTCCGCATAGCGCTTCGAATAATATTCGACGTCCATCTGCGCGCGCAGGCGGTCGCCCAACAGGTTGACCGCGGGGGTAGCGCGCAGCGCGAACTTGGGCACGCGCAGCAGCTGGTTGCCGCTATAGTCGCGCGGAACCAGCGTGGGAACGCCGTTCACGGTCTGGAGCTCGTCAAAGCGCAGGTTGCGGAAGGTCGGGTCCTGCGCGGTCGCGTTGACGGTGAAGTCGAACCACTCCACGGGCCGCACCGTGCCCTCGAGTTCGACGCCGTAGGCGCGCGTATCGGTGTAGATCGTCTGGGTGACAAAGCCCTGCGTCACCGGATCGACCCGCGTGTTGCCGATCGAGTAGGAGTCGAAGTCCGTCAGGAAGCCCGTCGCGTAGAGGCTGAGCAGCGGCGTCGAATATTTGACCCCGGCTTCCCACATCTCGATCCCCTGCGTCCGCGGCGTCGCGGTCGCACTGGTGATGAAGCTGCCCACGCTCGGCAGGCGGAAGGTCGAGGTGTAGCGCGCGAACACGCCCGCCACGTCGCTGAACTGCCAGTCGGCGCCGAGCGTCCAGCCGAGCTTGTCGAAGCTCTTGTCGAAGCGCGTGAACACGCCGTTGCCCGCGAGCACCTGATTGTCCGCGAGCGTGGTTGCGTCTCCGAGATTGACGGTCTTCTGGCCTTCCTGCGCGCCGTCGGTCTTCACCTTCTCCCAACGGATGCCGCCGTCGACGCGGAGTTGCGGGGTGATCTGCCACTCGTCCGAGGCGTAGAATGCGAAGGTATCCTGGTCGCCGAAGCCGTTGGCGAATTCCGAGCCATAGCGCGCCACGCCGTTCTTGGTGAGCGCGCCAACGACCTGCCCCGCCGCGTTGAGCGCGACGAGGTCGAGCAGCCGCGAATTGCCTGAGACGTCCTGCACAGTCGACGCGGAATAGCGTTTGAAGGTCTCGACGATGCGCGCATAGTAGAAGCCGACCGCGAAATCGTGCGTCATGCCGCCGATCTCGAACTTGTGGGCAAGCCGCAGGTCGTTGAGGAACTCGCTTTCATCGACGGTGACGGGGCGGGCGGCATTGATGAACACATCGCCATTGCCGTTCTGGTTCGCGACGTCGAAGGCGGCGCCGGTGTCGGTGTAGCGCAACTGCACGCTCGCCGCGGTCGGGAAGGCCGCGATAAGCTGGTTGCGATACTGGTTGATGAACGCCGCTCCAGTGGTCACCGACGTTGGATAGACGCCGTTGCGAACGGTGATGCTGTCGCGGTAGCGCGTCTTGTTCGAAAGCTGCCAGCCATCGGCAAAGTCCCAGTCGGTCATCGCGGAGAACTGGTCGAGCTTGATGCTCGAGCCGTCGGTGTTGTTGAAGAAGACTGGGCCGTTCGCGCTCTGCAGCGTCATGAACGCGGTCGCGCGGCTGGCGGTGGTGTCGTAATGGGGATTGAAGCCGGCAATGCCGACAATGTCACCCTTGCTGTCCTTGGTCAGCGGAATGCCGGTGTAGAAAATGGCATTGTCGTCAAGGTGCTTGTAGCTGAAGGTGAACTGGCCGTCGCTGAAGGTCTTGGTGAGGTCGGCACGGATCTGCCCACCCTTGTTGCCCGTATAGCCGGGATCGCGGACACCGTCCTCGTTGCGGTAGAAGCCGCCGACACCGACTTTCCAGTCATCGCCGAACGACGTCCCCACCCAGCCGTCGAAGCGGAAGAGATCGGCGGTCGGGCCATAGAGTATGCGCGCATTGCCCGACAGCTCCTCATCTGGCTTGCGCGTGATGAAGTTCACGACACCGCCGGGCGCGTTGGAATAGAAGACCGAGGAGGGGCCGCCGCGCACGACCTCGATCCGTTCGATCGATTCGTCGACCCGGAACGCCTGGTCGGCATTGAGGTAGCCAAGTGCCGGATCGTGCTGGACGGGCAGGCCGTCCTCGAGCAGGTTGATCGAGCCGAAGCCGTCGACGGGAATACCGCGTGCGCGGACGTTGCCGCTGCCCTCGCCGCCCGAAGCCTCGACCCAGAAGCCGGGAACCGACTTCAGCGTCTCGGTGACGCTCGATGGCGCGCGCGAACGCAGCATGTCGTTAGAGAGAGTGGTCACCGCATAGCTGGTGTCGAGCTTGGTGCGCTCGCCCGCGCCCGCGCGCCCGGTGACGACAATGGCATCCGCATCGTCAACGCCCGCCTCATTGCCGGGCGAAGCGGCTTCCTGAGCCAGAGCGGGGGCGCTCAGTGCGATGAGCGAAATCGAGGAAGCGAACGCGGAAAGCAACAAATACTTGTTCTTGAACATGAACCGGACCCCTTTTGTATGTCGTTCGAGGGGCCCGTTAAGCGGTGCCGGCGTCACCTTCGCGTCTTCGGTCTTACAATGTGACAGCGTTATCGTGACGTGTTTGTTGCAGGTGCGAAGACACTGGCTCTCGCCGGCGGTTTTTCTATCCACGCAAAAATCTGCGGTTGCTCCCGGAAGCGTCCTGCGCGCTGTCCTACACGCCCCGGCGCTGTCATCATCCTCGGGGGCCGCCCTGCACGCGCGCCCGGCGGAGCGAATTTATATGGTCATATGCGCGAGGTTCGCGAAGTTCGGCGGGGATCGAGAGCGTCTTTCGCCGCCGACGTCGGCCGGGCACCGTTTTGCGTGGCGCCGCTCGCAAATGTTCGCTATATGTTCGCATCGCCATGCCCGACTCCGCCCCCGCCTTTCCCCCGCGGCCGCTGCGCTGGCTCTATGTCGATCTCAACGCCTATTTCGCGAGCGTCGAGCAGCAGCTGAACCCGGAGCTGCGTGGGCGCCCGGTAATCGTGGCACCCGTCGCGAGCGACACGACCGTCGCGATCGCGGCGTCGTACGAGGCCAAGAAATACGGCATCTCGACGGGCACGCCCGTCTGGGAGGCGAAGCGCAAGTGCCGCGAGCTGCTGATCGTCGCACCCGAACACAAACGCTATGTCGAGTTCCACGACGCGATCGTCGCAGAGGTTTGGAAGCATGTGCCCGTCACGCAGGTCTGCTCGATCGACGAGGTCGCCTGCCGCCTGCTCGACAATGAGAACAGCGCCGATGCCGCGCGACACCTCGCGCTCCGGATCAAGGCGGGCATCCGCGCCAATATCGGCGAATGCCTCACCTCCTCGATCGGGATCGCGCCCAATCGCCTCCTCGCCAAGCTCGCCTCGGACATGGTCAAGCCCGACGGGCTCACCATCCTTACCGCCGAGCAATTGCCCCAGCGGCTGTTCGCGCTGCCGCTGCGCGCGATCGCGGGGATCGGGGCAAAGATGGAGAGGCACCTCGCGCAGCACGGCATCAACGACATCGCGCAGCTCTGCGCGCGGCGCCCGCGCGACGCGGGCAGCGCCTGGGGCGGCGTCAATGGCGACCGGCTCTGGTATGCGCTTCACGGTGTCGACCTCCCCCACAAGCCAACGCAGCACCGCACAATCGGGCACAGTCACGTCCTCTCGCCGTCAAGCCGCGGACTCGAGCCCGCCCGTCTCACTGCGCGGCGGCTGGCCCTGAAGGCCGCGAGCCGGCTGCGGCGCAACGGCTATCGCAGCCGCTTGCTTGTGCTCCATGCGCGCTTCGAGGATGACAAGAGCACGATCCGGATCAGCCGCAAGCTCGGCGCCACGCAGGACAGTTTCGCGATCCTCGCCGCGCTCGATGCGCTTTGGCCGCAGCTCGCGGCGGCGGGTCGCGTGCGCGCCGGCGGCTTCCGGCTGCGGATGATCGGGGTCACGCTCGCCGAGATCGAATCCGTCCAGGGCGAGCAGGATTCGCTCTTTGCGGCGCTCGATCCGAACGATCCGCTGGCGCGCGAGACGCGCACGCTCGCGCTCAGCCGCGCGATGGACAGGATCAACGAGAAGTTCGGGCGCCATGCGGTCAGCGTCGGGCCGATGAACGGCGGCCGCGTCGATCGCGTCGGCACGCGAATCGCCTTTGGCCGGATTCCCGAGGCGAGCGAGTTTCATGATTGATCGAAATCCACGCGCTTTTGTACCCCGACCGGCGATAAGATACGGTTTATTTTCAGTTTGTAACGCAACCATGCTTGACGCGGGCGTTCACACGCGCAATGCGTCGCGACCGATATGAAGATGCACTCCATTCTCCCCATCGCCGCGGCCTCGGCGCTTCTCGCGCTGGCCGCATGCAGCACCGAGCCCGAAACCATCACGGGTGGCGGCCCCCAGGACGACATGGCGGCCGAGCTGGCCAATGCCGCGCCCGTCGAGCTTCCGCCGTCGGTGAAGGAAAGCAAGACCTATCGCTGCAAGGACAATTCGATCGTCTATGTCGACTTCCTGTCGGGCGACAAGTCGGCGAATGTCCGCACCGACAAGGCTGCGCCGCCGACGCTGGTCAAGGCCGACGAAGCCGGAAAGCCGATGGTCGCCGAGGGCTATTCGCTTGAGGGCAAGGGCTCGAGCATCACGCTCACGCTCCCCGGCAAGGGCAGCCAGAGCTGCAAGGCCTGATCGGGCCAGGCTCCTTACATCCAGCACTCAAAAGGGCCGGCGGAGCGATCCGTCCGGCCCTTTTCCTTTGGCGGCTCAGGCGTGCGCCATCTCAGCCATGCGACGGCCCATTTCCTCAGGGCTGACATCCTCGACATGCGTGGCGATCGACCAGCGATGGCCGAAGGGGTCGACCAGCGTGCCCATGCGATCGCCCCAGAACTGATCCTCGGGTGGCCGCTCGGCCGTCGCGCCCGCAGCGATCGCGCGATCATAGGCCGCATCGACACCATCGAGATAGATCATCAGGCTCGACGTCGCCCCGCCGCGCGTCTTGGGGCTCAGAGTGTCCATGTCGGGCCATTCGTCGGACAGCATGACGTGCGAATTGCCGATCTTGATCTCGGCATGCGCGATCTTGTCGCCCATCGGCATGCGGAACACCTCGGTCGCACCGAACGCCTTCTTGTAGAACTCGATCGCCGCGCTGGCGTCGTCGAGCGTCAGATAGGGCGTGACGCTCGCATAACCTTCCGGAATCGGTGAAACGCTCATGGCTCTCTCCTGCTTCGCCCCCCGGCCGAGTCGTTGTGGCGAGAGCATCGGACCGCATCATGACAAGCGCAAGCCGCGCGCGGCGTACGGAGCATTTGATGCTGACATTCCGTGGCACTGGCGCTAGGGGCTCGGCCATGTCTGGAATCACCCCCGAGATCGTCGCCGAGCACGGCCTGTCCCCCGAGGAATATGAGCGCGTGCTCCACGCGCTGGGTCGCGAGCCCAACCTCACCGAGCTGGGCATCTTCTCGGTGATGTGGTCCGAGCACTGCTCGTACAAGTCCTCGCGCATCCACCTGAAGAAGCTGCCGACCGAAGGCCCGCAGGTGATCTGCGGCCCCGGCGAGAATGCGGGCGTGGTCGATATCGGTGACGGCCAGGCCGCGATCTTCAAGATGGAGAGCCACAACCACCCCTCGTACATCGAGCCCTATCAGGGCGCGGCGACGGGCGTGGGCGGCATCCTGCGCGACGTCTTCACCATGGGTGCTCGCCCCGTCGCCAACATGAACGCGCTGCGCTTCGGCCGCCCCGATCACCCCAAGATGCGCCACCTGATCTCGGGCGTCGTCCACGGCATCGGCGGCTACGGCAACTGCGTCGGCGTCCCCACAGTGGGCGGCGAGGTCAATTTCCACCCCGCCTATGACGGCAACATCCTAGTCAACGCGATGACGGTCGGCGTCGCCGACACCGACAAGATCTTCTATTCGGCAGCCTCGGGCGTCGGCAATCCGATCGTCTATGTCGGCTCCAAGACGGGCCGCGACGGCATCCACGGCGCCACCATGGCCTCGGCTGACTTCGGCGAGGACACCGAGGAGAAGCGCCCCACCGTCCAGGTCGGCGATCCCTTCACCGAAAAGCTGCTGATCGAGGCATGCCTCGAACTCATGGCCTCGGACGCCATCGTCGCGATCCAGGACATGGGCGCCGCGGGCCTCACCTCGTCCTCGGTCGAGATGGCCAGCAAGGGCGGCGTCGGCATCGAGCTCGACATGAACAAGGTGCCGCAGCGCGAAACCGGCATGACCGCGTACGAGATGATGCTCTCGGAAAGCCAGGAGCGCATGCTTATGGTGCTCAAGCCCGGCCGCGAGGACTTTGCCGAAGCGATCTTCCGCAAATGGGAGCTCGATTTCGCGGTCATCGGTCATGTCACCGACACCGGCCATATGGTGCTCGTCCACAATGGCGAGACCGTCTGCGACATCCCGCTCGCCCCGCTCGCCGACGACGCGCCCCTCTACGACCGCCCCGCAATGCCGCGCGAGGAATACAAGGCATGGTCGGCCGTGAAGCCCTTGGGCGACGTACCCGAGAGCGCCGATATCACCGCCGATCTTGTCAGGCTCATGGGCTCGTCGGACATCGCCTCGCGCCGCTGGATCTGGGAGCAGTACGATCACATGGTCGGCGCCGACACCGTCCAGCGTCCGGGCGGCGACGCTGCGGTCGTGCGCGTCCACGGCTCGCAAAAGGGCATCGCGATCTCGACCGATTGCACGCCGCGCTATTGCTATGCGGACCCCTATGAGGGCGGCAAGCAGGCGATCGCGGAGTGCTGGCGCAACATCTCCGCGGTCGGCGCGACGCCGCTCGCGGTCACCAACTGCCTCAACTTCGCCAACCCCCAGCGCCCCGAGATCATGGCGCAGTTCACGGGTTGCCTCGAAGGCATGGGCGATGCGTGCCGTGCCCTCGACTTCCCGATCGTCTCGGGCAACGTCTCGCTCTACAACGAGTCCAAGGCGACCGGCGGCGGTAGCGCGATCCTGCCCACCCCCGCGATCGGCGGCATCGGCCTGTTGCAGGACGTCGACGCGATGACCACCATCGCCTTCAAGGCCGAGGACGAGGCGATCGTCCTGATCGGCAAGACCGAAGGCCATCTCGGCCAGTCGATCTGGCTGCGCGAGGTTCATGGCCGCGAGGACGGCGTGCCCCCGCCCGTCGACCTGGCGGCCGAACGCAAGACCGGCGACTTCGTGCGTGAGCAGGTGCTGGCGGGCAAGGTCAGCGCGGTCCACGACATCTCGGACGGGGGCCTGCTCGTCACGGTCGCCGAGATGGCGCTCGCGGGCAACATGGGCGCCGAGATCGGCCTGCCCGAAGGTGTCGCGCCGACCGGCTGGCTCTTCGGCGAGGATCAGGGCCGCTATCTCGTCACCACCGGCGATGCCCCCGCGCTTTGCGCCGCGGCCAACGCACTGGGCATCCCCGCGCTCCCGATCGGCGAGACCGGCGGCCAGGCGGTCAGCATCCTGAACGGCGACGAAGTCTCGCTCGACGCGCTGCGCAAAGCGCATGAGGGCTTCTTCCCCGACCTGATGGGAGTTGTTGTGGATTACGCGGTGTGAGCTGCCCCCGGCAGCTCACAGATCATGCCGGGGGCATGATCGACCGTGAAATCCACGACAACTGACGCCGCCCTCGCCTGATGCGTTGGCTGATCGGATTGCTGCTTGCCTTGGCGGCGCTGCCTTCGGCGGCGTCCGCGCAGGCGACGGCACGCGTCCGTATCGACACCAGCATCGGCCCGATCGTCGTCGAGCTCGACCTGAAACGCGCGCCGATCACATCGAAGAACTTCCTCGCCTATGCCGAGGAAAAGCGCTTCGACAATACCAGCTTCTACCGCGCCGCGCGGAACAAGAGCGACCCGAAGCGTGGCCTCGTGCAGGGCGGGATCGACAGCAAGGTGCGCAAGGCGCGCTGGCCGATCGATCATGAGTCCACCCGCCAGACGGGTATCAAGCATGTCGACGGCACGATCTCGATGGCGCGCAACGCACCGGGCAGCGCGATGGGCGACTTCTTCATCACCGTGGGTCCCGCCGCCTATCTCGACGCTGGCCCGGGCAAGCCCGGCTATGCCGCCTTTGGCCGCGTGGTGAGCGGCATGCCGCTGGTCCGCCGCATCCTCGCCGCGCCCACCTGGCCGGGCGGGCGGTCGACCAACACGATCGGTCAGCACATCAAGGAACCGATCAAGATACTGAGCGTGCGGAAGATCGGCTGAAGCCGATCGCCCCCCACGAACTCGCACAACAATACCAGGTCCTCGCTCCTGCGAAAGCAGGAGCCCATGCTTGTCAGCGCATGGTCGCTTCCGACATGGGCTCCGGGTCGAGCCCGGAGCACTGCTATGTGTCGGCGATCGCGCGCTATGCCCATACTTGACTTGACGGGGCGCTTGGGAGGAATCTCCGCCACAAAAACGGGGGAGGATCCGATGCTCAGACCCATCGTCATCGCGACGGCAATTGCCGGCACACTCGATATCCTTTCAGCCTTTGTGTTTGCGGGCATGGCGGGCGCGACGCCCATGGGGGTGCTGCGCTTCGTCGCCAGCGGACCCTTTGGCGAAGCGCCGACACCGACGCCCGGCTGGGCGATCGTTGGACTGCTCGTCCATTTCACGATCATGGCGTGCATGGTGAGCGCCTATATGATCGTGGCGCCGCGCTTCCCCGTGCTGCTGCGGCGGCCGATATTGGCAGGCATCGCCTATGGCGTGCTGCTCTGGATCATCATGTACTGGATCGTCCGCCCGCTGCGCTGGCCCGAAATGCCTCTGCCGCACACGCTATGGGGCATCTCGAACGCGCTGTTCTCGCATTGCGTGCTGGTTGGCATCCCCATAGCGCTCGTCGCAGCCCGCAGCCGCGCGCCTGTCGGCAATCGGGCGTGACGCAGAGAGATTCCATGCCATTCCAACCCCGGCGAACGCCCCCGGATTGCTGACGTTCGCCGGGGCAGGATTTAGGCGGCGATATCGCTCTCTCGCGCGACAAAGGGTGCAACAACGGCCACGGCGTGCTCGACATAGCGCGCCTTCTCGCCCACCGGCGCGACATAGTGCATCGCTTCCTCGGCATGGTGCATGGAAGCGCCGCGGGCGATCATCCATGTCGCCAGATACTGTGAGGCGAGGCAGCCTCCGGCGGTCGCTACATTGCCGTGCGCGACAAAGGGAGCATCAATCACCTTCACGCCCGCCTCGATGACCCAGGGCTTGGTCGTCAGGTCGGTGCAGGCAGGCAGATCGCCGATGAGGCCCAGCTTCGCGAGCAACAGCGTGCCCGAACATTGTGCGCCGATGAGCTGGCGTGACGGGTCGAGCCTGATCCGGGACAGCAGATGGGCGTCGACCGCCATGTCGCGGGTCCTGATCCCGCTCCCGATCAGGACGGCATCGGCTTCTTCCGCAAACTCGAGGGGCTTTTGACGCTGGACAGTGACGCCGTTCATGGACGTAACCTGTTCGGTCGGCGATGTGATATGCGCCGCCCAGCCATGCGCCTTCATGCGGTTGAGGATTGCTGCCGCGACGAACGAGTCCAGTTCATTGAACCCCTCGAACGTCAGAACCGCAATCTGCATGAACGCCTCCTCTGGCGACTGTTGGAGAGCTTACATAGGCAACACACGGCAGCTATCAAGCCGCCGGCGCCGCAAGGGGACCGCCGGAAAACCACGCCTTGGCGGACGTCCCTACCCAGCTCCCTCCAGCCACCGCCGGAACAGCGTATGCGCGATCGCATAGTGCGGCGGCGGCAGGAAAGGCGCGTCGGGGTCGCCGTCGAGCGAGGCCTGCACCTCTTCGCGCGTCACCCAGATCGCGTCCTCGAGCTCGGTGTAATCGATAGTGAGTTCGGCGCGGTCGGCTTCGGCGATGCACGCCATCATCAGCGATGACGGGAAGGGCCAGGGCTGGCTGACGACATAGCGGACGTTGGCGACGCGCAGCCCCGCTTCCTCGTGCAGTTCGCGCGCGACCGCCTCCTCGAGCGATTCTCCGGGTTCGAGGAAGCCCGCCAGTGCGGAGTAGCGCCGCGGCGGATAGACGGGCTGGCGGCCGACGAGCACCTTGCCGTCATACTCGGCGAGCATGATGACGACGGGATCGACGCGCGGGAAATGATCGGCGCGGCACTCCCCGCATTTGCGGCCCCAGCCGCCGCGGAACATGTCGGTACGCGCACCGCAGCGCGCGCAAAAGCCATGGCGCAGGTGCCAGTCGATCAGGCTGCGCGCCGCGGCATAGGTGCCCGCCTCGCCCGGTGGCATCATGTCGAGCATGCGGAAGATCGCCATAGAGCGGGTGGCGCCGTCGGGCAGGCCGGGGCGCACCTCGGCGAAGCGCGGCTTGCCACCGTCGAGGCCGAGAAAGATCAGCTCGCTGTCGGGATCGGCTTCGGCAAGGCTCTTCCAGACCATCAAGCCGTTCTCGTCGAGCACGGGATCGATGCCCTCAAGCGCAAGCAGGCGCGCCGAGAGGCTTCTCGTCAGCGCGGCGAGCTGCTCGGGATTGGTCCGCACCAGATCGGCGCGGTCGAGCGTGCTGCCCGTGAAGCCCGGAAGGTGCTGGCTGGTCATGCGATGCTTGCGTAGACGGTCTTGGGGAAATCGGTCTGGAAGGGGAAGGTGCCGAAGGGCAGGAACTGCGCGAAGCCGCAGGCGCGGATGCCGCGCAGCGGATCGACCCAGGCGATCGTCCCCGCCGCGCCCGACCAGCCATAGGCGCCCGCGCCCTCACCACCCGCAACCGATCGCGTGGCAACGCGTCCGCCCGCGCCGAAGCCGGTACCCGGCGGAAAACCCTCGCCAAGCGTCACGCCCTCGGGCAGCAGGTTGGACATGCCGAGACGCGCGGTTTCAGGCTTCATCACGCGTACGCCGTCCACCGCGCCAAAGCCCATCAGCATCTGGAGGAAACGGTCATAGTCGCGCGCGCTCATCACCAGCCCGGCGCCGCCGAACGGGAAGGCGGGGGCATCGAGATAGACGCTCGCCGCGGCGGGATCGACGGGCTGAAGCCCCTGCGGTGTGACCATGTAATTGGTCACGAAGCGCCCGATCTCGCTTTCGGGAACGCGCCAGAAGCTGCTTTTCATTCCGAGCGGATCGAACATCCGTTCCTGCAGGAAGGCGTCGAACGGCTTGCCCGACGCGACCTCGATGACGCGTCCGAGCAGGTCGAGGCTCATTGAATAGCTGTACTTCGTGCCCGGGTCGGCGATGAGCGGCAGCGTCGCCAACCGATCCGCAAATTCCTTCAGGCTGGGCGCGGTGGGCTGCGTGCTGGCATCGAGCTTGGTGCTGCGGCTGAGCGCTGCGGGCGTCAGGCCAAGCCGCAGATACTCCTGGAGCAACGGCCCCTTGGTGACGATCGAATAGCCCAGCCCCGCGGTGTGCGTCATCAGATGGCGGACGGTGACTGGTCCCTTGGCGGCGCGGCTATCCAGCGTGTCGGGAGACAGCTGCACCCTGGGATTGGCGAAGCCGGGGACGAAGTCGGCGATATTCTGGTCAAGCTTCAGCCTGCCGTCGTCGACCAGCAGCATCGCCGCCATGCCCGTGATCGGCTTGGTCATCGAATAGACGCGCCAGAGCGTATCGACGTCGATCGGCGTCCGGCTGTCACGCCCGAGCGTGCCCATGGCGAGGAAATCGGCCTCGGCGGTCTTCCGCCCGATCGCGGCGGCGAGCGCGGGGAGCTTGGCGGGCACGAGCTGGGCGAGATAGGACTGGACCTTGAACCAGTCGTCGCCCGCGACCCGCGCCCATGCGCCCGACGGCAACGCCCCGATCGCGCCGATCGCGCCGAGGCTGCGCAGAAAATCACGCCGTTCGAGCATCATGTCAGCCATCCCTGTCCTCCAGAACCTTGCGCGCCGCCTTTGCGAACACCGTGGGCAAGCCCGCGGTGTCGAGCCGGTCTATCGGCCACCATTCCCCGGCCAGTTTTTCGGCGCAACCTTTTTCGATCCGCAGCCGCGCGATCGCGAGATCGAGCGCGAAATGCGTGAAAACATGAGAGACTTCGGTGGCGCCAAGGCACCAGCTGCCCGCCAGCGGCGCCTCCGCAAGCCCAGGCGCCTCGGCTTGCCACGGCCCGGTGGGCAGCGCGCGCATACCGCCGAGCAATCCCTTCTTCTCGCGGCGCACGAGCAGGACATGGCGGTCATGCTCGAGCCAGAAGATCGTGCCGAAGCGGCGCGGGCGCGGTTTCTTTGCCACCTTGACGGGAAAACGCTCGGGCACCCCGGTGGCATACGCCGCGCAGCGTCGGCTGAGCGGACACAGCGCGCAGGCGGGATTGCGCGGCGTGCAGAGCGTGGCGCCCAGATCCATCATCGCCTGCGCGAAGTCGCCTGCACGCTCGGCGGGCGTGATGCTGCCGGCGAGCGCGTGGAGCAGATCTTTGGAACCGGGCAGGGCCTCCTCGACCGCGAACAGCCGTGCGACGACGCGCTCGACATTGGCGTCGACCACCACCGCGCGGCGGCCGAAGGCGATCGCGGCGATCGCGGCCGCGGTATAGGCGCCGATGCCGGGAAGCGCGCGCAGTCCCGCTTCGCTGTCGGGGAAGCGCCCGGCATGCTCGTCCGCCACCGCCCGCGCGCAGGCGAGCATGTTGCGCGCGCGGGCATAATAGCCGAGCCCGGCCCAGGCGCTCATCACCTCGGCCTCGTCCGCCGCGGCGAGCGCGGCGACATCGGGCCAGCGCGTGGTGAACGCCTCGAAATAGGGTTTCACCGCCGCAACCGTGGTCTGCTGCAGCATCACCTCGGACAGCCAGACGCGATAGGGATCGGGCGCAGGCGTCCCCGGAGGGCTCCGCCAGGGTAGCGCGCGCGCACAAGCGTCGTACCAGCGCAGCAGTACAGCCGGGATTTCGACCCGTTCCTCCAATGGCATATCGACTGGCATGGGTCGGCTATGGCATGGAGGGACCAATGAGCGAAAGGCGTGGGCAGAAAAAGGGGCAGACGGGCGCTGAGCGGCCGCGGGGAGGCCGCGCGCGCACTGTGTCCGAGATGCTGCCCGATATCGGCCGCGCCGCCTATCGCCGATTCGGTTTCGTGCAGAGCGCGGTGGTCAGCCGCTGGGCGGAGATCGTAGGCAGCCGCTACGCCGATGTATCGGCGCCCGAATCGATCCGCTTCCCGCAGGGTTCGCGCGCCAATGGCGTGCTGACGCTGAGCGTGACCAGCGCGCACGCGCCGATGATGCAGCATGTCGCGCCCGAGATCATTGAGCGCGTCAACCGCTTCTTCGGCTATCCCGCGGTGGGGAAGCTGGCGATCCGGCAGGGCGCGGCACCCAAGCCCGCGCCCAAGCGCACCGCGCCGCCTTCGCTCAAGCCGATCCCGGTCGATCTGGGCGACAGCCTGCGCACGATCGCGGATCCCGAACTCAAGGCCGTGCTCGAATCGCTCGCGCGCGGCGTCGCTGCCTCGCAGGGCGTTCCTGTTTTCGATGGGGAAAAATCGTGAAATCCGGAATTGTTCTTGCGTTTGCCCTATTCGGTGCCGGCGTCGCCGCGGTCGCCGCACAGCCCGCCGCGCGGAACTGGGTCGCCACCGTCTCGACCCAGCCCACGGGCGCCTATGTGGTCGGCAATCCCGCCGCCAAGGCCAAGCTGGTCGAATATCTGAGCTACACCTGCAGCCACTGCGCGCACTTCGTCGGTGAGGCCTCGGCGACGCTCAAGCGCGACTATGTCGCCAAGGGCCAGACGAGCATCGAGGTGCGCCACGCGGTGCGCGACCCGCTCGACCTTGCCGCGGCACTGCTCGCGCGTTGCGACGGCCCTGCGCGCTTCCTTGGCCATAGCGAGGCGATTTTCGCGGCACAGCAGAGCTGGATGGCCAAGGGGATCGAATTCAGCAAAGCCAATGACGCCAAATTGCAGGCGATGCCACAGGACAAGGCACTCACCGAACTCGCACGCGGCGCGGGACTTGTGGCGCTCGTGCAGGCGCGCGGCATGGCGCCAGCCAAGGTCAATGCGTGCCTCGTCAGCAAGCCCGCCACCAACCAGCTCGTCGCCATGTCGGGCGAGGCGTGGCAGCAGCGAAAGATACCGGGAACGCCCTCATTCCTCGTCAACGGCACGCTCGCGTCGGGCGCGATGGACTGGGCCGGGCTGAAGCCGCATCTCGATGCGGCGGTGAAATGATCATTGCAGGAGCATAAGCAACAATGAAGCGCATTTTCGGCCTTACCGCCCTCCCCCTCACGCTGGCGCTCGCCGCCTGCGGCGGCAGCGAGGATGCGGCCAACACGACCAATGCGACCTCGACCGCTGCGGCAATCGCCGCGCCCGCGGGGCAGAACTGGGTCGACACGGTTTCGCTGACCGACGAGGGCGGCTTCATCATGGGCAACCCCAACGCACCCGTGAAGCTCGTCGAATATGCCTCGCTCACCTGCTCGCACTGCGCCGAGTTCGCCGAAAAGGGCCTCCCCGCGCTCAAGGAGAAATACATCTCCAAGGGCACGGTCAGCCTCGAGCTCCGCAACTATGTCCGCGATCCGATCGACATGACCGCGGCGCTGCTCTCGCGCTGCGGCGGCACCGGCCCCTATTTCCAGCTCACCGACCAGATGTTCGCGAACCAGGCCGAATGGCTCAACCGCTTCCAGTCGCTGGGTGAGGCGGGCTTCCGCCAGATCCAGTCGCTGCCGCCCGCGCAGCAGTTCGGCGCGCTCGCCCAGGCGGGCCAGCTCGACCAGTTCGTCCAACAGCGCGGCGTGTCCAGCCAGAAGGCGGGGCAGTGCCTTGCCGACAAGGCGGCCGTCGACAAGCTCGTCGCGATGAACAAGAAGGCCACCGAGGAATATGGCCTGACCGGCACGCCGATGTTCATGATCAATGGCCAGGTCGTGCCCGAAACCGCCGCCTGGGAAGCGCTCGAGCCCAAGCTCCGCGCAGCGGGCGCCTAAGGGCGCCCGATGCGTCGGGGGGGCGCATCCATGAAGATCAGGCGCCTCAAGCTTTCGGGGTTCAAGAGCTTTGTAGACCCCGCCGAGCTTCGGATCGAAACGGGGCTGACGGGTATCGTCGGCCCCAATGGCTGCGGCAAGTCCAACCTGCTCGAAGCCATTCGCTGGGTGATGGGGGAAAGCTCGGCGCGCTCGATGCGCGGCGCCGGCATGGAAGACGTGATCTTCGCAGGCACCACCAGCCGCCCCGCGCGCAGCTTCGCCGAGGTCTCCATCCTGACCGAGACCGAGGTTGGTGCGGTGCTCGGGCCGATCGGTGCCGCCAATGACGGCGATGTCGAGGTCGTCCGCCGCATCGAGCGCGGCGCGGGTTCCGCCTATCGGGTCAACGGTCGCGACGTGCGCGCCAAGGACGTCGCGCTGCTCTTCGCCGATGCCGCGACGGGTGCGCATTCGCCCGCGCTGGTCAGCCAGGGCAAGATCAGCGCGGTCATCGCCGCCAAACCGACCGAGCGCCGCCAGATGCTCGAGGAGGCCGCGGGTATCGCGGGGCTTCACGTCCGCCGCAAGGATGCCGAGCAGAAGCTGCGCGCGACCGAGGCCAACCTCACCCGCCTCGACGAACTGCTCGCCGACATGGAGGTGCGCGCGCAGAATCTGCGCCGACAGGCCAAGCAGGCTGAGCGCTACCGCAAACTCTCCGCCGAGATAAAGATCGCCGAGGGGCGGCTGATATATGCGCGCTGGCGCGATGCGGCCGCTGCCGCCGATGCCGCAAAGAAAGAAGCGGAAGCCGCCGAGGCGCTCGTCGCGCGCGCCGCCGAGGCGCAACGGGCCGCCGCCGCATGGCAGGCCGATACGACCAAAGCGCTCGCCGATCGCCGCGCCGCCGCCCAGATCGCGCGCGAAAAAGCGAGCGAGGCGGGGCACCAGTTGACCGCGCTGCGCACCGAGCGCGCCGCGCTCGACCGTCGTATCGCCGAGCTCGCGGCGCAGCAGGCGCGCATGGCGGAAGACCGCGACCGCGAAGGCGCGCTGGCAAAGGACGCCGCCGAGGCGCTGGCGCGGCTGGGTGAGGAAGCCAGGACGCTCGATCGGCGCGTGGCCGACGCTGAAAAGGGTCGCCCGGCGCTCGAACGATCGGTGATCGAAGCCGAGGTCGCGGCGCGCGATACCGAGGTCGAACTCGCCCGTGCACTCGCGGCGCAGGCGAGCGAACAGGCCGAAGCACGCGTCTCGCAGGCCGCGCTCGCCACCGCCAGCACGCGTCTCGACCGCGCCGAACGCGAATGCCAGCGGCTTGCCGGCGAAAGCGCTGCGCTGGGAGACGATGCACCACTCGTCACTGCACGCGAAGCCGCGATCACGGGCCGGCAATCGGCCGAGAAGGAAGCCGCCGAAGCAGGCGCGACGATCGAGCGCGCCGAAGCCGAGCGCGTCGCCGCCGCCGAACGCCGCGATACAGCGCAGAGTACGGTCGCCGCCGCACAGGCGGCACTGTCGGCGCTCGAAGGCGAAGCGAAGGCACTGCGTCGTGCCGTCGAACAGCAGGGCACCGGCAACCGCCTGCTTGACCGGATCAAGGCTGCGCCCGGCTATGAACGCGCGCTTGCCGCCGCGCTCGGCGATGATCTCGACGCCGCACTGGGCGAGGATGGCCCCCGCTACTGGGCGGGCGCCGAAAGCGCCAAGAACGATCCTCCGCTGCCCGATGGCGTCGAACGCCTCGCCGATCATGTCGACGCGCCCGCTCAGATCGCGCGCAGGCTGGCGCAGATCGGGGTCGTCAATTCCGATGACGGGATCGCGCTGGCGGTCGGCCAGCGGCTGGTTACCCGCGAAGGCGTGCTCCGCCGCTGGGACGGCTATGTCGCACGCGAAGGCGGCGCCGCGGCGGCCGAGCGGCTCATCCGACTCAATCGCCTGACCGAAATCGAGACGCAGCTTCCCGATGCCGCGGCTGCCGTCGCACGTGCCGCCAGCGATGCCGAAGCCGCCAGGGCGGGAATGGAGACCGCACGTGCCGCCGCAGACACCGCGCGTGCCTCGCTGGCGCGCGCCGAACAGGCATCGCGCACCGCCGCGCGCGAAGAGGATCAGGCCAACGGCCAGATCGAGCGGCTCGCCGCCCGCCGCGCAGAGATGGCCGAGCGCATCGCGCGCGCCGACGCCGAACGCGGCGAGGCTGCCTCCGAGCGGCAATCCGCAGAGGCCTCGGTCTCGGCGCTGCCCGACGGCAGCGCGACCGCTGCGCTCGTCGCGTCGCTCCAGTCAGGCAACGAGACCGCGCGCGCCAAGGTCGCGCAGCTCAAGGCCGAGAATGCGACGCTCGACCGCAGCATTGCCGCCGATCGTGAACGCCATGCGGCGTCGCTCGCCGAAGCCAAGGGCTGGCGCGCCCGCGCGGGTGAGGCCGCCAAGCGCGTCGAGGATCTGGCGAAGCGCGCCGAGGCCGCCGAAAAGGAGACGCAAACGCTGGCCGATGCGCCCGCCGCGCTCGACCGCAGGATCGGCGCGCTCGAGGTCGAGAGCGAAAGGCTTTCGACCGAAGCGCTCGCGCTTGCCACCGCCGAGCGCGAGGCGGAAGGCGAGCTGCGCAAGACCGAGAGCGCTGCCGCACAGGCGGGCGAGGTGCTCGCCGAGGCACGCGAGCAGCGCGCGGGCGCGGTAGCGCGCGCGGAGAACCAGGAAGCGCGGCGCATCGAGATGGGCCGCATCTCGGGCGAACGCTTCGAATGCCCTCCGCCCGTGCTGCCGCAGAAGGTGGGCTTCGAAAGCGCCGATGTCGGCGCGTCGGATGATGAATCCGCGCGGCTCGAAAAGCTGACCATCGACCGCGAGCGCATCGGTCCCGTCAACCTCGTCGCCGAACAGGAGCTGGCCGAGATCGAGGCCGAGTGCCAGACCTCCGCCGCGGAGCGCGAGGAGCTGGGTCAGGCGATCAACCGGCTGCGCGGGTCGATCGGCAATCTCAACCGCGAAGGCCGCCAGCGACTGCTCGCTGCGTTCGAGGCGGTCAACGGCCATTTCCAGCGGCTGTTCACGACATTGTTCAACGGCGGACAGGCGCATCTCGAACTCGTCGATTCGGACGATCCGCTCGAGGCGGGGCTCGAGATCATGGCGCAACCTCCCGGCAAGAAACTGACCACGCTGACCTTGCTTTCGGGCGGCGAGCAGGCGCTGACCGCGGTCGCGCTGATCTTCGGGCTGTTCCTGACCAACCCCGCGCCGATCTGCGTGCTCGATGAGGTCGACGCGCCATTGGACGACGCCAATATCGAGCGTTTCTGCGACCTGCTCGACGCGATGACGCGCGAAACCGAGACGCGCTACCTGATCGTCACGCACAATGCGGTGACAATGAGCCGCATGCACCGGCTGTTCGGCGTGACGATGATCGAACAGGGCGTCAGCCGGCTCGTCTCGGTCGACCTTGGCGGCGCGGAGCAGTTGCTGGCGGCGGAGTAGGGCGAGAAGCAGCCTGGGCCGGGCGCCACAGCCTAGGCCATAGTTTTACAAAGACGGACCGACGGCATTCGACCCAATTGCGGACCTTCTCTCGCCAGCTACCCACTTACCCCGCTCGGCTGCTCTGTGCGCCACTTCTCCGGTCCGGCCTTTTTTGCACTATCATCTCGAACTTCTGACCGCCATGGTAGCTGACGATGCCGCACATCCGCTTCCCATCGGATGTGAGAAAACCGTCGAAGCGAACATCCCCCTCACCTGATGCGACAATCATCGCCACGGTCTGGCCGTCGAACTTCAGGCTGCGAACCACCACCACGCCGGCCGATAACGCGAGCGATCCTCCCAGCTCTGTACCTGACATTCCAACGGAGAGAAGACCGAAGCTGGGAACACCTCCCACATCCATAAGCACGTCCCACAAACCCGAGAGTTCAGGCGGCTGACTTGGCTTTGTGGTCGACTCGCCGCACTCAAAACGCATGTTTACGGCCTCGCTTGCTGCCGCCGGAACAGCTGCAGATGCCAATGCTACGCCAGCGATAATCCGATTCATTGCTTTCTCCATGTCAACATTTCGTGCTGGCCGGTTGGCGGGTCGTGATGCCTGTCGACAATGGGGAAAATCGTGAATAGCTTCCGCAATTTCGTGACCGGTAGACCGATGCAGTTGGCGATGCGTGAATGGCGGATAATGGGGAAGTGGCGGGGGCCGCTAAGTGCCGTCGCTTTTGGCGCGCTGCTTGGAGTGACGGGTCCATTCGGATCGCAAACCGCTCTCGGCCCAGCCGTGCGATATCCTTTCTGGATGGTCATCGCACTCGTCGGCTTTGGAGCCGCTGCTGCCGCGGGGCGAGTCCTTCCGTCCACTTCGCCGGGCAGGAGAACGGCAACACGGATCGTCGCAGTAGCAGCCGCATCCGCGGTGCCCATGACGTTCTTTGTGGCGTGGGCCATGGGGGTGGTCAAACCAGGCAGAACGTTCAGTCCCGTACAACTGCTCGGGTTGTTCCCGTACGTGGCGCTGGTCCAGCTGCTGATTGCCCGCGTCCTATCTCCGGACGACCAGATGACTGTGGCCGCACCCGTGGAACAGCCAGCCGCCGCTCCCGAATACCCGCCCGAGTTCGTGTCAAAGCTTCCGGCTGCTTTGCGCCGGGACATACTCGCACTTGAAGCTGAGGATCATTACGTGCGAGTGCACACTCTCCACGGCTCGGCACTGATCCTGATGCGGCTGGCGGACGCGGCGGCGCTCATCGATCCCCGGCTGGGCCTTCGCGTGCACCGTAGCTGGTGGGTGGCCAAAAACGGCGTTCGCGCGGTGGAAAGAACGCCCGGACGAGCAATTGCTCGGCTGGTTGATGACACAGCAGTTCCGATCAGCAGGACATATTTGTCGGCCGCGCGGACAGTTTTGACAGATTAGCTCTATCGAACCGACGTGTTTTACCGGGCCGAACCGTCAGGTTGTGGGTTGCCCATCATTCATTCGAACTGGCGTCCGCTTTCCACGCCATAACGGACGTTCACAATTTACGGATTCTCAGCCTAATGCAGCTTCAGGCGCGGGCGGATGATCGCGTTGACCTGTCCGACCGCGATCAGCGCGGCGCCCTTGAACCAGCCGTGGATCGCGATCAGGTGCATCCGGTAGAGCGAGGTATAGACGAAACGCGCCAGCCGCCCCTCGATCGCCATCCGCCCCCCGATCAGGTTGCCCATCAGGCTGCCCACGGTCGAAAAGCGGCTGAGCGATACGAGCGAGCCGTGGTCGTGATAGCGGAACGCCACGGGTTCCCGTCCATCCATCAGCGCAACCAGATTGTGATAGGCGGTCGCGGCCATCTGGTGCGCCGATTGCGCACGTGGCGGCACCGGACGTTCGGCTCCCGGCAGCAGGCAGGAGCAGCAATCCCCGATCGCGAAGATGCGCTCATCCCGCGTGGTCTGCAGCGTCGGGCGCACGATGAACTGGCCGATGCGGTTGAGTTCGAGTCCGCCGCTGCCGCCCGCAACGGGCGCGCCGCGAACACCCGCCGCCCAGAGCTTCAGATCCGCGACGATCCTCTCGCCCGATTGCGTTACGATCGCGTCGGCGGTTGCCTCGACGACTGGGGTTCCCGCCAGCACGCGGACGCCCAGCGCCTCCAGCTCGGCCTGCGCTGCCTCGGCGAGTTTTTCAGGCAGCGCGGGAAGGATGCGCGGCCCCGCCTCGATCAGCGTCACCTCGAGCCGCTGCTCGTCGAAGACCTCGAGCCCGTAATGGCGCAGCGCACCCGCCGCATTGTAGAGCTCCGCGGCGAGCTCGACCCCCGTTGCACCGCCGCCGACGATCGCGATGCGGACATGCGCATCGCTCGCGGGATCGGCGACCATCGCGTGCGACACGCGAAGACAGTGATTGAGCAGCCTGTTCCGGAAGCGGTCGGCCTGGGCACGGCTGTCGAGGAAGATGCAATGCTCGCGCACCCCCGGCGTACCGAAATCGTTGCTGACCGAGCCCATTGCGAGCACGAGATAGTCGAAGCGGATCCGGTGGCGCGCGATGAGCTCGCTGCCATCCTCATCGACCAGCGGCGCAATGATCACCTCGCGCGCCTCGGGATCGATCGCCTCCAGAGTGCCGGGGAAGAAGCGATAGCCCCAGCGATGGCAGTGGCTGCGATAGCCGACCTCGTCCAGATTGGCGTCGAGCGAGCCCGCCGCCACCTCGTGCAGCAGCGGTTTCCAGATATGCGTGTGGTTGCGGTCGACGAGGATGATGTCGTGGTGCTTGCGCCCGTAACGTGCGCCGAGCCGCCTTGCGAGTTCGAGTCCCCCGGCGCCCCCGCCGACGATCACGATCTGCGTCTTCCTTGCCGTCACGGTGCCCCCCGGGAATGAAAATCTCGGTCAAGCGGCCGCGTGAACCGCCCTGTATGCGTTGGCGGTCATACCAAAACGCCGACGAAATGCCGCTGACAATCGTGCCACGTCAGGAAACCCGGTTTCCGCGGCCACCGATTTGAGCGCTCGCCCTTCGGAGATCAGCGTCCGCGCGCGATCGAGGCGGAGGCGGGTGACGAAGGCGGCGGGCGGCTGTCCCGTCGCTTCCGCGAAATTGCGATGGAAGCTGCGCAGCGTCTCGCCCGCGCGTTCGGCCAGCGCCTCGACGCCGAGCGGCTTGTCGAGATTCAATGCCACCCAGCCGATCAGGTCGCGATAGCGGCCTTGCCGGCCCGCCTGCGCCGCGATCAGCGGGCTGAATTGCGATTGCGTGCCGGGCCGGCGGACGCTCAGCACCAGCCGCTGCGCGATGTGGCGCGCCGCCTCGGCGCCATGGTCGCGCTCCACCATCGCGAGCATCATGTCGATCCCCGTGGTCACGCCCGCCGAGGTCCATAACGGCCCGTCCTCGACAAAGATCGCCTCGGCATCCAGATCGAGCGCCGGATAGCTGCGGCGCAGATAGCGCGTCGCCTGCCAATGGCTCGCAAATCGCCTTCCCCCGATCAGTCCCCAGCCAGCGAGTATTACACTGCCCGTACAGATCGATCCGTAGCGCCGCGCGCTGCCCGCGGCTTCGTGCGCCCATCGACTCGCGCGATCGTCCGCCACCATGCCCGCCAGTCCTTCCCTGTCGCCGCCGGGAATGAAGAAAGCGTCGACCCCGCCAGGATCGATGGCGTGCAGCGCGCGACATGCGATCTCGACGCCGCAATTGCTCCGCACCGTCCCGCCCTCTCGCGCAGCCACGACAAGCTCATAGGCGGTGCGGCCCAGCAGGTCGTTGGCCGCGCCCAATACCGAACAGGGGCCGGTCACGTCGAGAATCTGGATGCCGGGAAAGGCGAGAAAGACAAGTGAAGCGGGCATGGCACAAAAATGCATCAACATGTCATTTCTGCCAATAGCCGATTTCGCTAACCTGTGCCGATCACCAAAGGAGGTCAGCCGATGCACGTCGTTTTCCTTGTCTATCCCAACGTCACCCAACTCGATTTCACGGGGCCGGCCCAAGTCCTGTCGCGGCTTCCCGACGCACGCGTCGACTATGTGTGGAAGACGCGCGATCCGGTCGCGACCGATGCGGGCTTCTCGATCGTGCCGACCGCGACGCTCGCCGAAATCGGCCATGCCGACATTCTCTGCGTTCCCGGCGGGATCGGCTGCACCGACATCATGGAGGATGATGAAGTCATCGCCTGGCTCGCCGAGACGGGTGCGGCTTCGCAATGGGTGACGAGCGTGTGCACGGGTTCGCTGATCCTCGGGGCAGCGGGGCTGCTGACGGGCTATCGCGCGACATGTCATTGGGCATGGCACGGCTATCTCGAGTTGTTCGGTGCCGTGCCGGTGCGCGAGCGCGTCGTCTTCGACCGCAGCCGCGTCACCGGCGGCGGGGTGACCGCGGGCATCGATTTCGGCTTCGCGCTGATGGCCGCGATCGCGGGCGACGAGCATGCCCGGATGGTCCAGCTTGGACTCGAATATGACCCCAGCCCCCCCTTCGAGAGCGGCACACCCGAAAAGGCAGCACCCGAGACCGTCGCGCGGCTTGCCGCGTTCACCGACGCGCATGCGGGCGATCGCGACGCGCGAATCCGCGCGGTGGCGGCACGACTAAAGGAGCCGGTCTGAACCGTGCTCCCGGGCGGCGGCAGTGTCCGCCCCCGCCCGCCTCAGATCCTCGACGAAGCGGTCATACTCCTCCGCGGCACGCACCCGGTCTTCGATCCGCAGCAGATAGCTCGGATGAACCGTCACCCAGGCCGCCCTGCCGTCGGGCAGTTCCAGCAGGCGCCCGCGCTCGCGGCCGATCGTCATCACACGCCCGAAGAGCGAGCGCGCCGCGGTCGCGCCGAGTGCGACGGTCATCGCGGGGCGAACGATCTCGCGCTCCCGATCGAGCCACCAGCGGCACGCGGTGATCTCGCCGCCATCCGGCTTGACGTGCAGCCGCCGCTTGCCACGCGGCTCGAACTTGAAATGCTTGACCGCGTTGGAGAGGTAGGTTCGCGCGCGATCGATCCCCGCATCGGCGAGCGCCTGATCGAGCACCTTGCCCGCGGGCCCCACAAAGACACGCCCCTGCAGGTCTTCCTGATCGCCGGGGCACTCGCCTACCAGCATCAGCCGCGCATCGACGGGCCCCTCGCCGAAGACCATCTGCGTCGCGTGACGATAGAGATCGCAGCGCGTGCACGACTGTGCTTCTTCGCGAACGCTGGCCAGTACGCTGGAGCTGCTCTTTTCGGACATGGTCGGCTCGCCTCCGTCTCGAGAACGAGCATGGCGCGACGCAGGTTCAACCGATAACGTAGTGGAACAACGTATAGGCGCCGAGGAACAGCGCGCTCCAGACGAAGGGCAAGGTCATCGCCGCGCCCCACAGCCGGGCGCGTTCAATGCGGAAGCGCGCGGCCAGTTCCACCTCGGTCAGGCCGCGAAGCGCGTCGCCATGCCAGCGCGCCTCGATGCGCGCCACCGCCGGGATCACCAGCCCGACAAGGATCGCGATGCCGAGATAGCTGACGAGCGATGAACCGGCATAGCCCGCGAGCGCGGTGAAACAGGCGATGTGCAGCAGCGTGAACAGCAGCAGCGCGCCCGCCGCGTTATTCGAAATTCTCTTCTTCCAAGTGCCGTGCTCCGGCATTGGCACCGATGCCATGTCGCTCTGCTCTCCCTTGATCGATGCCGCGGCAAATGGCGCGTCACCTCACAAGACAAGGTTAACGCGATACGACCGGATGACGCAAGCCCGCGATGGTCCGATTTCTGCGAGCGGAGGGGCGTCGCGCCGGCCGGGTTCAGCCCTCGAGCGTGAAGCCGATCTTGAGTGTCACCTGGTAATGGCCGACCTTGCCGTCGATTATGTGGCCGCGCGTGCTGACCACCTCGAACCAGTCGAGATGCTTGATGGTCTGCGCGGTGCGCGCGATCGCGCCCTGGATCGCGTCCTCGATGCTCGTTGCGGATGATCCGACAACCTCGGTGACCTTGTAGACCCTGTCGCTCATTCCGGCCTCCATTTCGATGCATGTCGGCAACGATCGGTGCCGCATATCGTTGCACTGGAAAGCGTCGCCGTCCGCGGCTAGCGTCCGCCCACATCACAAGGGGTTGGACTTGATGCGCAAACTGCTTCTCACCGTGCTGCTCGCCACCGCAACGCCCGTCGCGGCCGCACCCGCCGACGATTTCAAGGCGTTGACCGACGAATATTGGGCCTGGGTGCTGAAGCAGAACCCGGTGTTTGCGACCACGCTGGGGGTGCGCGATTACGACACGCAGATCCAGGACATCAGCCTCGCCGCCGCCGATCGCCGCGCGGCCGATGCGGCCGCATTCCTCAAGCGGCTCGACGCGATCCCGACCGCGGAACTTTCGGCGGCCGACCAGACCAACAAGGCGATCCTGCGGCGCACGCTTTCCGAAGCGATCGAGGCCAATAGCTTTGGCCAGCGCATGATGCTCTTCACCACCTATGACGGCTGGCACCAGAGCTTCGCGGGCATGGCGGACAACCTGCCAATGCGGACAAAGGCGGATCACGAAAGCTATCTGACGCGTATCGCGCAATATCCGAAGCTCAACGACGAGGCGCTGAAGATCACGCAGGCTGCGGTCGACAAGGGCTATGTGCTGCCGTGCATCGCGATCCAGGGGTCGGAAAAGGGCATTATCGGCGTGGTCGCCGAAGACCCCACCAAATCGCGCTTCTACGCGCCCTTCCTCAAGGCCAGGCCGCTTGATGTCAGCGATGCCGAATGGAGCGCGATGCAGGCGCGCGCGAGGCAGATCATCACCGATGTGCTCAACCCCGCTTATCGCAAGCACCATGCCTTCTACACGGGCACCTATCTCAAGAAATGCGCCAGGTCGGCAAGCGTGTCGGCACAGCCCGAGGGCGCGAAATATTACGCCTTCCGCATCTGGCAGGAAACCACGACCGACCTGAGTGCCGACCAGATTCACCAGATCGGGCTCGATGAGGTCAAGCGCATCCGCACCGAGATGGAGGCCGTCGCGAAAAAGGCGGGTTTCGCCAGCCGCGAGGCCTTCATCCACGAGCTTCGCACCAACCCCAAATATTATGCGAAGACTCCCGAAGAGCTGATGGAAAAGGTCGCGCGCGTCAACAAGGCGATCGACGGCAAGATGCCGACGCTGTTCGGCCGCCTCCCCCGCCTGTCTTATGGCATCCGCGAAATTCCCGCCGAGATCGCCGAAGGAACGACGACCGCCTATTACAATCCGGGATCACCCGCATCGGGCATAGCGGGCACCTATTACGTCAACACGTCAAAGCTCGACCAGCGCCCCTTCTGGGAGATTCCCGCCCTGAGCGTGCATGAGGCGGTGCCCGGACATCACCATCAGATCGCGCTCCAGCAGGAACTCGACATCCCCGACTGGCGGCGCCACGCGACCTTCTTCACCGCCTATACCGAAGGCTGGGGGCTGTATTCGGAACGGCTCGGCATCGAGATGGGGCTGTATGACACCACCGAAAAGGACATGGGGCGGCTGAGCTACGAAATGTGGCGCGCGTGCCGCCTCGTCGTCGACACGGGCATCCATGCCAAGGGCTGGACCAAGGAACAGGCAGTCGCGTTCATGACCGACAACAGCGCGCTGTCGGCGGCCAATATCAACGCCGAGGTCAATCGTTACATCACCTGGCCCGGCCAGGCGCTGGGCTACAAGATCGGCGAACTCAAGATTCGCGAGTTGCGTGTGAGGGCGGAGAAGGAACTCGGCGCCAAATTCGACCTGCGGCATTTCCACGACGCTGTGCTGGGTCAGGGCGCGGTACCGCTCGACGTGCTCGAGACGCAGATCGACGCATGGATCGCGCAGGAGAAGGCGGCGGGGTGAATGCCCCCGGCTTCGTCTGGCTTCGCAAACTTCGCGCAAAATGCCATGTTGGTTCGCCCCCTCGCCCCGCAGGTGAACAGCCGGACCTCTGTGAGAAACGTGGCATGAACATTGTTAGGACAGGCCGCCCCGCCCGCGATTGTGGACGGAACCCTACGACGTTGGTGCTCGCAATGGGGAAGACGAGGGCCTTGGCGGCTTGGCTCAAGGCATTGGTACAATGGCGGCTTTCGCCCGGTGGATTCAACTGGTCATCGCAACACCTTCTAATTTTGAAGGATGAGGAGGTGTGTGATGGTGACATCGCGGGTTC
>NZ_JBYSXE010000054.1:0-27584 GCF_058781925.1 Sphingobium sp. FW306-1B-F04DB
CCCCTCCCCTGAAGGGGAGGGGTGGAGATTATCGATGACCCAACTCAAAGACACCTACCCGCTCTATCTGAACAACAAGGCGGAGCAGCCCAACACCGATCTCGAGGTCACCGACAAATATACCGGCAAGGTCGCCTTCCGCTGCGCGCAGGCCGATGCGAAGACGATCGACGCGGGCATCCAGGGCGCGGTCGATGCCGCGGAGCCGATGGCGCGGATGGCGAGCTATGAGCGGCAGGCGGTGCTGCAGCACTGTGTCGATCGCTTCAAGGAGCGCTTCGACGAGCTGGCCTATGCGCTGTGCGTCGAGGCGGGCAAGCCGATCAAGGATAGCGAGGGCGAGGTCGGCCGCCTGATCGACACCTTCCGTATCGCCGCCGAGGAATCGGTGCGAATGACGGGCGAGGTCCAGCCACTCGACATCTCACCCCGCGCCAAGGGCTATCAGGGTATCTGGAAGCGCGTGCCGATCGGCCCCTGCTCCTTCATCTCGCCCTTCAACTTCCCGCTCAATCTCGCCGCGCACAAGATCGCGCCCGCGCTCGCCGTCGGCTGCCCCTTCGTGATGAAGCCCGCGAGCCGCACGCCGCTGGGCGCGCTCATCATGGGCGAGGTGCTCGCCGAGACCGATCTCCCCAAGGGCGCCTTCTCGATCCTGCCCGCGCACCGCGAGGGCGCCGACCTGTTCACCGAGGATGAGCGGCTCAAGCTGCTCAGCTTCACCGGTTCGCCCGCCGTCGGCTGGGACCTGAAAGCCAAGGCGGGCAAGAAGAAGGTCATCCTCGAGCTTGGCGGCAATGCCGCGGTGATCGTCGATCGCGACGCCAATCTTGAGGACGCGCTGGACCGCGTGATCTTCGGCGCCTTCTACCAGTCAGGGCAGAGCTGCATCGGCGTCCAGCGCATCTTGATCCACGCCGATGTCTATGACCGCTTCCGCGACATGCTCGTGGCGAAGACCGGCACGCTCGTCGCGGGCGATCCCAAGGATCGCAAGACCTTTGTTGGCCCGATGATTTCGGAGGGCGAGGCAAAGCGCCTCGACACCTGGATTGAGGAGGCGGTTGCCAAGGGCGCGAAGCTCCTCTGCGGCGGCAAGCGCGACGGCGCGATGCTCGAGGCGACATTGCTCGAAAATGTCGACCGCAACACCAAGCTCAATATCGAGGAGGCCTTCGGCCCAGTGGCTTTCCTGATAAAGTTCAACACGTTCGATGAAGCGCTTCGCATCGCGAACGACAGCAAGTTCGGGCTTCAGGCGGGTGTCTTCACGCGCGACCTGTTCCAGATGTTCGACGCCTGGGACCAGCTCGACGTCGGCGGCGTCGTCATCAACGACGTCCCCAGCTACCGGGTCGACAACATGCCCTATGGCGGCGTCAAGGATTCGGGCCTCGGCCGCGAAGGCGTCCGCTTCGCGATGGAGGACATGACCGAGATCAGAAACCTTGTGATCCGGCGCACCTGACGCTTGCCTCGAATCCGCTAAGTCTACATAAACTGTCAAAAAATTCCGGGTCGCACCGCACGGGAATACATGCCGGCTTCAGGGGTCGGAAACGGGGACATGTGGCGCATGGGTGCTGGGGGGACGTTCGTCCAGAGGGTTGCGGGGCTTTGCCTGCTGATCGCGCTCGTCGCGATGGCGGCGATTGCGCTCGGCATCGGCCTGTCGCCCTCCACCCCGCCTGCGAGCGCACAAAGCCCAACAAAGGGCGTGCATCTCGGCGTCGCCTCGTGCAGCGGATCGACCTGCCATGGCCGTCAGGAGGCCGACGGCAAGATCGTCCGGCAGGACGAGCTAATGCGCTGGCAGGAGCCCTCGATGCCGGGCGGGGCACACAGCCGCGCCTTCAATATTCTCTCCAGCGCGCGCAGCCAGCAGATCGCGCAACGGCTGGGAATCGGCGCGGCGACGTCGGCGCCGATGTGCCTTGGCTGTCACTCAGCGCCCGCGAGCCAGAGGGGGCCGCGTTTCCAGGCGGGCGACGGCGTCGGCTGCGAAAGCTGCCACGGCGCAGCGTCGGGCTGGATCGCGGCGCATTATTCGGTGGGTGCCAGTCACAAGCGCAACGTCTCGCTGGGCATGGTGCCGCTGGAAAATCCGCGCGCGCGTGCCTCGGTCTGCCTCGACTGTCATTTCGGCAGCGCCGATGAGGGCCAGTTCGTCAACCACCGCATCATGGCGGCCGGGCATCCGCGCATCTCGTTCGAGCTCGACCTGTTCTCGACGCTGCAGCAGCATCATGACGAGGATGGAGATTATGCTGCGCGGAAAGGCCGCACCAACAATGTCCGTTTCTGGGCCGTGGGCCAGGCGATGGCGCTCGACCGCGCGCTCAGCCTCTATGCCAATCCCGGTCTCGGCCAGGAGGGTGTATTCCCCGAATTCTATTTCTTCGACTGCCACACCTGCCACCGCCGCATCTATGACGGCGAGGACGCAGTGAAGACGGGCGTTCGCAACCCGGCGCGGGCGATCCCCGAAGGCATGCCCGCCTTCAACGACGAGAGCATGATCATGCTCTCGGCCGCGGCGCGCGTCGCCGCGCCGGGGCTGGCGCAGCGCTTCGACGCCGACAGCCGCGCCTTTCACGCGGCACTCGCGCAGAACCGGGGCGCCGCGCTGGCGGCCGCGGGCAAGCTGCGCGCCAGCGTCAACGCGCTCGCCGACGCGTTCAGCGCCGCACGCTTCGATCGCGCGCAGACCTTCACGATCATCGAGACGGTCGCGGGCGAGGCGATTTCGCCCCGCTACACCGATTATGAAGGCAGCGTGCAGGCGGTGATGGCGGTCGACACGCTGCTCAACGCACTGGTCAATTCGGGCGCGATTTCGAATGGAGCGGCGAGCGCGATCCGCCCCGACATCAACGCCGCCTATGCCGCGGTGAAGGACCCCAATAGCTACAAGCCGCTCGAATTCCGCCGTTCGCTGGGCAGCGCGGTCAGGACGATCAGGACACTCAGGTAATGCGTAACCACCTCCCCGCGCTGCTTGCGGGCGCAGCCCTGATCCTGAGTTCCTGCGGCGGCGGCGGTGGCGGCGGCACGCCCACGCCGACCCCGACGCCTGCGCCGACACCCACGCCCACCAGCCTCTACACCGCCCCTGCACAGGAGGCGCTGACCATCGCCGAGGTGCAGCAGATCATCGCGCAGGCAGCGGCCGAAGCGCAGGCGCGTGGGCGCCCGGCGAGCATCGCGGTGGTCGACCGCGTCGGCAATGTGCTGGGCGTGTTCGTGATGAACGGGGCGAACCCCAATCTCGCCGTGCCCCGCCCCGCCGATGGCAGCAGCTTCGATCTTCAGGGCGTCAACGTCCCCGGCGCGGTTGCGGGCGCGATCGCGAAGGCGATCACCGGCGCCTATCTCTCGTCGGGCGGCAACGCCTTCACGACACGCACCGCCAGCCAGATCGTGCAGGAGCATTTTCCGCCCGCCCCGAGCACCGTGGGACTGGAATCCGGGCCCCTCTTCGGCGTGCAGTTCAGCCAGCTCCCCTGCTCCGATCTCTCGGCACGCTTCATGGCGGGCGGCGGTGCTGCGGCACTGATCGGCCCCAAGCGCTCCCCGCTCGGCTTGTCCGCGGATGCAGGCGGCATTCCGCTCTACAAGAACGGGGTTGTCGTGGGCGGGATCGGTGTGATGGCCGACGGCGTCTACAGCTTCGACCCCGATATCCTCGACACCGACAGCGACGATGAGGAATTCATCGCGGTTGCTGGAACGACGGGTTTTGCCGCACCCGATACGATCCGCGCCAACCGGATCACCGTCGACGGTACCTCGCTGCGCTATGCTGACGCGACACCCGCAGGCCTGAAGAGCAATCCCGCCACCGCGCCCGGCTTCACCGCGATCAACGGTAGCGCAGGCGCGCTCACCAGCGTCAACGGCTATTACAATGCTGCGGGCGGCGTGCTGGCCGGCGTGGCGTACGGCACCGAAGCTTCGGGCATCCGCCGCGCCACCGCCGCCGAGTTCGCCAACAGCGACGCCTTCGTTCTCACCAATGGCGCGGGCGCCAACCGCTATCCGATCCGCGCCGGAACCGATGGAGGCGCAATTTCCGCGCCGATCAGTGCCGCCGAGGCGCGTGCGATCCTTGAGGAAGCCCTTGCGGTGATGTCGCGCGCGCGTGCGCAGATTCGTCAGCCGCTCGACAGCCGCGCGCAGGTGACGATCTCGCTGGTCGACACGCATGGCGCGGTGCTCGGTATCGTCCGTTCGCCTGACGCACCGATCTTCGGCACCGACGTTTCGCTGCAAAAGGCGCGCACCGCAATGTTCTTCTCGAACGCGCAAGCGGGCGCACAGCTTCTCGGCAACCCGAGTGCAGACGTGCAAAGCTTCGTCGGCAGGGCACGGACCTTCTTCAACAACCCGGCCATTCTGACGGGCACGCATGCCTTTGCGGACCGTGCCATCGGCAATGTCTCGCGGCCCTATTTTCCCGATGGCGAGGTCGGCCGCCCCAACGGCCCCTTTTCGCGTCCGATCGCGAGCTTCAATTCTTTCTCGACGGGGCTCCAGTCGGCGCTGATCAAGGACAATATCCTGCAGCATGTCGGCTTCATCCTCGGCGCGGGGCCCGACACGCCGCAGCGCTGCACCGCGACGCCGGACGCGGTGGCGGGGCAGAACCGGTTGCAGAACGGCATCCAGATCTTCCCCGGCTCGGTGCCGATCTATCGCGGCAGCCAGCTTGTTGGTGGGATCGGGGTCTCGGGCGACGGCATCGATCAGGACGACATGATCAGCTTCCTCGGCCTGCACAACGCAGGTCTGCGCGTCGGCGGCGTGGGCAATGCCGCGCCCGCGATCCGCTCGGACCAGATCACGGCTGCGGTCGGCAGCCAGCAGGTGCGGCTGCGCTATATCAGCTGCCCGTTCGCGCCGTTCCTCGGTTCGACACAGCAAAATGTGTGTCAGGGGCTGTGAGGATGAGCCGCGACACCTCCGCTGGCGTCATCCCAGCGAAAGCTGGAATGACGTGGAAGGGGGGATAGGCAATGGCGCTACCCGCCTCCTTCATGCCGCTTCTGGCCACCATGTCGGGCAATGCCGCGGTCATGGAAGCCGAGGGGCTGCCCGCGGACCTGATCGAGGCCCGGCTCACCACCAGCTTCGCGGGTGAGCGGGAAACCCCGGCAGCGGGGCAGGACGTCGCGCAGCCTGAATCCGAGATCGAGGCCGATGAAGCGCTGATCGAAGGCCGCAAGCGCCCAGGCCAGCAGCGTCGCCTGCCCGACAAGGTCACGCAGGAAAATCCCGGCGCAGTGCGTCCTCCGCCGCCCGAGGCCTTTCCGACCGACAGCTTCCCCGTGCCCGATCGCTGGCGGCTGATCGAGAGCCTCGGCCTCGTCAAGGAACGCTGGTTCGATCCCTATCACCAGAACACACTGAAGGGTGATCGCCCGATCAACCGGAACAAGGTAAAGTGGCTTCCGATCAAGGAGGACGACTGGTTCTTCGCGCTGAACGCGGTGTCCGACACCGTGGTCGAGCCGCGCAGCTTCCCGATCCCCGTCGGCGTCCAGACCACCGACCGGCCCGGCAGCAACGATGTCTTCGGCCGCACCAACAGCCTCGTGCTAGCCCAGACCTTCATCGTCGGTGCGGCGCTGATCAAGGGATCGACCGCGTACAAGCCGCCCGATGTCGAATACCGGCTGACGCTGACCTATCAGGTCAATCATGTCGATGTTCCCGAACGCCGCGTGCTCTTCGTCGAGCCCTCGAAGCCGACGCACCGCACCGACGATTTCCTCGGCGTGCAGGAAGCGTTCATCGACTATCACCTCGCGAACACCTCGGATCGCTACGATTTCCGTTCGATCCGCGTGGGCATCCAGCCGTTCAACATGGATTTCCGCGGCTTCCTGTTTCAGGACAACCAGCTCGGCATCCGCCTGTTCGGGAACCGCGACAACAACCGCTTCCAGTTCAATCTGGGCGCGATCTGGCGGCTGGAGAAGGACACCAATTCGGGGCTGAACGACGTCACGCAGAGCCCGCGCGACGACTGGACGCTGTTCGCCAACGTCTTCCGGCAGGACTTCCCCTTTCCCGGCTTCACCAGCCAGCTGTCGGCAACGCTCAACATCAACCGCGAGGCCGATGACATCGAGATCGACGACAACGGTTTTCCCGTTCGCCCGGCACTGATCGGCGACCTGCGCGGGCGCGACTATGACATCGGCTATATCGGCTATTCGGGCGACGGACGCATCGGGCGGATCAACCTGACGCACTCGCTATACGCCGCGCTGGGCGAGGACCGGAACAGCATCTTCACGGGCAAGAAGGCCGAGGTCCGCGCATATTTCGCCGCTGCCGAGGCGAGCTATGACGTCGACTGGGCACGCTTCAGGCTTTCGGGGCTGTTCGCGAGCGGTGACGGCGATCCCTACGACAATGTCGAACGCGGGTTCGACGCGATCTTCGAGAACCCGATCTTCGCGGGTGCCGACACCAGCTACTGGATCCGCCAGACGATCCCCTTTGCGGGCGGCGGGCGCGTGATCGGCATCCAGGGGCGCAACGGCGTCCTCAATTCGCTGCGTTCTTCCAAGGAGCAGGGCCAGTCCAACTTCAACAACCCGGGTACGATGCTGGTGGGCGCGGGGGCCGATTTCGACCTGACGCCCGAATTCCGCCTGTCGGGCAACGTCAACCATCTCTGGTTCCACAAGACCGAGGTGCTGCAGGCGCTCAGGAACGAAGGATCGATCCCCAACGATATCGGCTGGGATCTTTCGTCGGCCGCGATCTGGCGCCCCAAGGCGACGCAGAACATCGTGCTGCGCCTCTCCGGCGCGGTACTCGATCCCGGCAAGGGCTTTCGCGACCTCTTCACCAATGCGCGGCGCGATGACCGCTATTATTCCGTCCTCATGAACGCAATCGTGACCTTCTGATGCGCTGGCTATCCTCCTTGCCCTCCATGTCATTCCCGCGAAAGCGGGAATCCATGAACACGGAGTTTTATGCTGAAGGTGCAGTGTTCATGGATTCCAGCCTTCGCTGGAATGACGCCAGGGGAAGCCGCTGGAGGAAGCTGACCACGTTCTTTGCCTTCCTCCTTATCCCCTCTACAGTCTCGATAGCCGCCGAAAAGGAAAAGCCGGTCAAGCGCGTCTATGTCTTCACCGCGCCGGCGCCACAGACGCAGGAACCTGAGGACGCCGCGCGCAAGTCCGAGGGGTGCCTCAGCTGCCACACCGCGTCGGACGCACCGACGATGCATACCAGCCCCGCGGTCCAGCTCGGTTGCACCGACTGCCATGGCGGCGATCCCATGGTGCGCGGCAATTCGGAGTTGCCGCACAACGCGCCCGCCTATCTCGCCGCACGCGACAAGGCGCATGTGCTGCCGCGCTTCCCCGCGAGCTGGCACTGGCCGAGTTCGGCCAACCCCAAGGCCAGCTACACGCTGTTGAACCGTGAGAGCCCCGAGTTCATCCGCTTCGTGAACCCGTCGGACTATCGCGTCGCGCGCGAAAGCTGCGGTGCGTGCCATATGGAGGTGATCGAGGCATCCGAGCGTTCGCTGATGGCGTCGGGTGCGATGCTCTGGGGTGGCGCGGCCTATAACAACGGCATCATTCCGTACAAGAACTATGCATTCGGCGAAGCCTATACGCGCGACGGCCAGCCCGCGAAAATCGTCTCGCCGGGCGAGCCGCACGGCACCGTTACCCCCGAGCAGAAGAAGCGCGGCGCGCTCGCCGAGCTATACCCGCTCCCGACGTGGCACGTGATCCCGCCCGGCGACATCTTCCGCGTGTTCGAGCGCGGCGGGCGCAATATCGGCACGCAGTTTCCCGAGATCGGCCTCCCCAATACCGGCGGCATCATCCAGCGGCTCGAAGAGCCCGGACGGCCCGACCTCAAACAGTCCAATCGCGGCCCCGCCACTGGCCTGCGCGTCGCGATCCCCGTGCTCAACATCCACAAGACGCGCCTCAACGATCCCTTCACCTGGATGATGGGGACCAACGATCAGCCCGGCGACTATCGCCATTCGGGCTGCGCGTCGTGCCACGTGATCTACGCCAATGACCGCGAGCCGCGGCACAGCCTGATCTACGCGCAGTACGGCCGCGACGGGCAGAGCGTCACGGTCGATCCGACGATCAGGGACAAGCTGGAATCCGAACATGACGACGAGCACGGCTCGGGCCATGGCGCGGTCAAGCAGCCGGGTGAAGCACACAAGGAAGCGGTGAAGGAAAAGGGCCACCCGCTCCAGCACGTGTTTACGCGCCAGATCCCCACCGCGCAGTGCATGAACTGCCACATGCACCAGCCCAACATCTTCCTGAACAGCTATCTCGGCTACACCATGTGGGACTATGAGTCCGACGCGCCGCTGATGTGGCCGGAAAGGCAAAAATATCCGACCGCGGCCGAAGTTCACACCGTTCTTGACCGCAATCCCGAAGGCGCGGCACCGCGCGGAAGATGGGCCGATCTCGAATTCCTCCGCCGCGTCTATGACGATGTGAATCCCAAGGCGAAGGACACGCAGTTCGCAGATTATCACGGCCATGGCTGGAACTTCCGCGCGATCTACAAGCGTGACCGCGAGGGCAATCTGCTCGACGCCGAGGGGAAGATCGTCTCTCCCGACGACCCTGAGAAGTTCAGGAAGAAGGACGCCGCCGAATTCGTCCAGCCCGGCGAGCAGAAGGGCAAGGCGGTCCATATGATGGACATCCACGCCGAAAAGGGCATGCAGTGCGCCGATTGCCATTTCGGTCAGGACAGCCACGGCAACGGGCTGATCTATGGCGAGGTCGCCAACGCGGTCGAAATCGGCTGCAAGGATTGCCACGGCACCGCCGACGCCTATCCGACGCTGCTGACCTCGGGGCCCGCGGCGCGGCCGCAGGGCAACAACCTCGCGCTGCTGCGCAACGCCGACGGCCAGCGCCGCTTCGAATGGTATTATGACGCGAGCGGCAACCGTGTGCTGATCCAGCGCTCGATCGTCGATCCCAGGCTCGAATGGCGGGTGTCGTTGGTCAAGGATTCGGTCGACCGCAACAACCCACATTTCAACGCCAAGGCCGCGCGCGCCAAGCTGATGAGCCGGACCGGCATTGAGACCGGCAAGTATGGCTTCGGCCCCGGCGTTGCCAAATCCGACCGCGCGCATAGCGATGACAACATGGCCTGCTTTACCTGCCACCTGTCGTGGACCACCTCGTGCGGCGGCTGCCACCTGCCGATCGAGGCCAACTGGAAGACGAAGAGCCACAAGTACGACGGCATCGAGAGCCGCAATTTCGCGACCTACAACCCGCAGGTCGCGCGCGACGAGATGTTCCAGCTTGGCCGCCACCAGACGACCAAGGGCAATATCGTTGCCCCCGTCCGCTCGACATCGGCGCTGGTGCTGTCCTCAACCAACATCAACCGCGAGCGCATCTATGTGCAGCAGCCGCCGATCTCGTCGATCGGCTTCTCCTCACAGGCCTTCGCGCCGCACTTCCCGCACACGGTGCGCAAGACCGAGACCAAGACCTGCACCGACTGCCACCTCTCGGCTGCGAACGACAACAACGCAGTCATGTCGCAGCTCATGCTGCTCGGCACCAATTTCGTGAACTTCGTCGGGCTTCACGCCTGGACTGGGCTGGAGAACGGCTTCGAAGCGGTGCGCGTGACCGAATGGGACGAGCCGCAGGCAGTGATCGGATCCTATCTCCAGCGCTATGCCTATCCCGATTACTGGAAGCTCCACGTCGACCGGAACAAGCGCGAGCTGATCGACTGGACGCGCGGCAAGACCTTCGACAAGCGCGGCTCGGGCGAGACGCACGCGCTCGAGGAATTCCGCAATATCACGCAGGGCACTGGGGGTGCGGTCGGATGCCTGCAGCTCCGCGGCGAATATATGCTCGTCGCCGAGGGCAAGGGCGGCTTCCGCGTCTATGACGTCGCCTCGATCGGCAACAAGGGCTTTTCCGAGCGCATCGTCACCGCGCCCTTCTCGCCGCTTGGGCAGGACATGCAGGTCAAGTCGACCAACGCCACCTGCATGGCGATCGCGACCAACCAGCCGATCAATCCGCTGCGCAACACGCCCGAAATGCGCGCGATGAATGAGGAGCAGCCCTTCCACGCGATCTACAATTACGCGGTGGTGACCGACAGCGTGGAGGGCCTGATCCTCGTCGACATCAACACGCTCGCCGACGGTGAATTCCGCAACAATTTCCTGAAGCGCGCGGCGACCTGGAACGAGAACAACGTGCTGGCCGGTGCGCGGCACATCACCTTGGCGGGCCACTATGCCTATATCACTGCCGCGGCAGGGCTGGTGGTCGTGGATCTCAACGATCCGCTGAAGCCCCGCTATGTCACCACCTTGCCGCTCAGCGATGCGCGTGCCTCGGCGATCCAGTTCCGCTATCTCTGGGTCACCGATGCCGAAGGGGTGAAGCTGTTCGACGTGACGCGGCTCGACCATCCCGTCGCCGTCCCGTCAGGCACGATCCCGCTCGCCAATGCGCGGCGCCTCTATCTCGCGCGGACCTATGCCTATGTCGCGGCGAATCAGGACGGGCTGGTGATCGTCAACATCACCAATCCCGAAGCGCCCAGGATCTACCGCAAGGAAAGCTTCGGCGGCGCGATGAACGATGCCGAGGACGTGATCGTCGGCTCCACCAACGCCTCGCTCTTCGCCTATGTTGCGGACGGGCGGAACGGTCTCAAGGTCATCCAGCTCACCTCGCCCGACAGCCAGCCCAATTTCTATGGATTCTCTCCGGCGCCCGTGCCCGAACTGATTGCCTGGGCACGCACGCCATCACCAGCGTTGGCGCTCTCCAAGGGCCTCGATCGTGACCGCGCGGTCGACGAGACGGGCGGCCAGATCGCGGTCTTCGGCCGCCTCGGCAGCCGGCCCTTCACGCGACCCGAAATGGAGAAGCTGTTCCTCAACCGCCGCGGCATCCCCTATAAGGTGCGCGATGAAGTGACGATAGAAGACTGGATCCCAGCGCTGGTAGCATCGCGGGATTTGGAGGCGTCCCCGGCCCGCTGAGTATCCGTCGCTGCAGTTTGTCGAAAAACCCTTGCCTGCCCGGCCTGCCGCGGCAAAGAATCTCGCACGTCGCGTCGAGGAGACGGTGATGAGATATGGCTGCCATCTGGCCGTTGTGATCGGGCTGTTAGGCTATGCGCCGATGGCGGTGGTGGCCGAAACCGACGCCAAGCCGAATAATGATCCGGGCAAGCTTATCTGCCGATCCGAGCCCGTGCTCGGCAGCCGCCTTGTCAAAAAGCGCTATTGCCTTACGCGTGCACAATGGGACGAGCGGCGCGCCTCCGATCGGCAGATCATCGAAAGGTCGCAAATGACCCCCTGCATGCCTACGCGCAGTTCCAATTGCTATTAGCTCTGCGTCAATTTCCCCTTTAAAGCCAAATAATTGCGCGACGTCTCTGCAATCAGGCTGCGCCTGGCGAGCATCGCCGCTTTGCGTTCGGCGTCGCAATCGTCGCGGCGGGCCGATCACGTTTGCGGAAACATGTCATCCGACCTTCGTTGACTCACAGCAACAATATGAAGGAGGTCACCATGAAGAAACTTGCTTGGGCGCTTGCGCTGATTGGCGCGCTCACCATTGCTGCGTGCAATACCGTTTCGGGCGCGGGTGACGATCTGCAATCCGCGAGCAACGCGGTGTCCAACGAAATGGACGAATAAGCGCGGACCGGGCGGCGTTACGATGCCGTCCGGATTACGGGCGCGTTCTCGACGGGAAAGTTCATCGAGCGCGCGATGAAGCACATAGCATTGGCCTCATGGTGCAGCGCCTTCGCTTTTCCGGCATCCCCTCCTGCGGCGATTGTTATTTCAGGTCGCAGCACGACGCGGGCGAACTGGCCGGCGCCGCTTCCTTCCTCGATCATCACACCCTCGGCGTGATCCATATAGGAGGTGACGACGATCCCCGCGGCCGAGCAGAGATGCAGATACCAGAGCTGGTGGCAGGCCGAGAGGGATGCAACGAGCATTTCCTCGGGGTTCCAACGTGCCGGATCTCCGCGAAAGCCGGGATCGGACGATGCCGCGATGTCGGGCTTGCCATCTGCGCAGAGCAGGTGGTCGCGACTATAGGCCCTGTATGACGAGGTTCCCGTCCCTTGATTGCCCGTCCATTCGAGCGTGACTGCGTAACGATGTTCCTTGTTCATGCGCTGCGTCCTACTTAGAGCATACCGCGCTCGTAGGCGCCACGTTCGAGATCGTCACGGAACTTCGGATCAGCGATCGAGATCAGCGCCCGCGCGCGTTCACGGATGCTCTTGCCCTTCAGATCGGCCCAGCCATGCTCGGTGACAATGATGTGGACGTCGTTGCGCGGCGTCGTCACGGGCCCATCCAGCCACGGTACGATGCGCGAGACGGCACCCTTCGCCGCTGTCGAGTGGCAGACGATGATCGACTTTCCCCCGCGTGAGGCATAGGCGCCGCGCACGAAATCGAGCTGTCCGCCCGCAGCGCTGAACTGGCGCCCGCGCACATATTCGGAATTGCACGCGCCGCTGAGATCGACCTGAAGCGTCGCGTTGACCGATACCATCCTGTCGTTGCGCGCGATCACCGCCGGGTCGTTCACATAATTGACCGGGTGCGCCTCGAGGTCGCGATTGTCGTTGATGAACTCATAAAGCGCCTTGTCCCCCATCGCGAAGGTGAAGACACCGCGACCGGCATGGATCTGCTTGCGGCTGTTGTCGACCGCGCCCAGCCGCATCAGCGTGGCGAGTTCGGGGGTCATCAACTCGGTATGGATGCCCATGTGCCGGTGGCCGTGCAGCGCGACGCACACCGCATCGGGAACCGCGCCGATTCCCATCTGGAGGCACGCGCCCTCATCCACCAGCCCCGCGATGATAGCGCCGATCACCTCATCCTCGGGCTGGGGCGTGGCGCGGGGCACTTCGAGCAACGGCGCAGCGTTCTCGACGAGCGCGGTCACCTGCGAAACATGGATGATACAATCGCCGTGCACGCGGGGCATGTGCGGATTGACCTCAAGGATCACGCGCTCGGCGGTCCGCGAGACGGGCTGCGCATAGTCAGTGTCGGTGCCGAAACTGAAAAAGCCGTCCGCATCCATCGGAGAGACGGTGGTGACGAGCGTGTCGCACTTGATTGTCTCGCACAGCAGCCGGGGCACCTGGCTGAATGTCGTGGGAATAAGATCGACACACGCGCGGCCCTGCGCTGCCGCGGTCGCGTCGAGCGCGCGTTCGACCCCGCCATGGAACAGGCTCATCGGCTTCAGCCGCTCCGCCAGCGTTCCGCGCAGCACTGTCTCCCCCGCGATCGCGGTGGAAAGCAGGTAATAGAGTTTCACATCCTCGACCGCGCCCGCCTCAGCCCGCGCGGCTAGCGCGGCTAGAAGCGCGGGCGGCTGCGCCACCCCCAGCGCCATTGCGACCTTCGCGCCAGAAGGGATCGACGCCGCGGCAGCGTCGGGGGACGTCAGGCGCTCGCGATAAAGCGCCTCATGCGGAGCGGACATCGGGCCTCCTGAAAACGGAACCCCGTTTGTTTCATGCAAGCGACGGCGCGACAAGCGGGCGCAGGAGGCAAAGCGGCCCTTTCGGCCAGATTACCTTGCAGCTGGCAGAATCGTGTAACTGTAGGGGACGTACAGGAACACCTCGGTCAAGCTGGCGCGCGACCATTCGACTGGCCTGTCCAACCCTTTGAGTTCGGCTGCATAACCGTCGCCCATCCGCCCCGCTATCGAGCGTGCATCGGCGGCAACAAGATCGATGATCGCGCCGCGATATTGGTCCGGTCGCACGACCGACAATGTGAGGTCGCTTGAAGCCCGCATCTCGGCGCGGCCTACGGTCGGCACGGCCTTGATGAAGGCGGCGATGCGGTCGAGCGCTGCCTTTGCGTCGGTCCCCGACAGGCGCGTCTTCACAAGGAAACTGGCGCGGTTGGTGTCGGGACGGCCATCCCCCGCCAATGGAAGGTTCCGGTAATTCGCAAGCGTGAGGGGTTCGACCACCATTTCGCCGGTCGCCAGTTCGACGCCCTTGCTTGCCGCGAGCGCGATTGCCCCTCGCAGCATATCGAATATCTCTTCGCGACGACGCGCCTCGTCGCGCGTATCGCCCACGATGACCACCTCCTGCACCGCGAAATCGGCGGTCCGGCGCAGCCCGATTGCCGGGATGCTGTCGTCATAGTCGTCCGAAGCCCGACGGCTGGCAGTGACGATGACCTCGCCATAATCTTCCTGCGCCATTGCCAGCTCCGGCAGGCAGGCCGTGAGCACCATTCCGATCGCAAGCAGTTTTCGCATTCGCCTGTCCCCCATGTCCGGCGAGGCTATTGATGTCGTTTCACCTTTGCAATCACTCGTGACGCTCCCCCATCAGTGCGCGTACCAGCGGCTGCATCGAGGCATCGTATTTGGCGAGCAAGACATGCTCTTCGGCGGTGTCGAAATGGCTCACCAGTTCGCGCCCGTTCCAGCGGTGCAGCGCATAGCCGGGCGGGTCGGCAACGATCATCGGGCGGTTGTCGGGGCGGTCGGGATCGATCGGCGCCAGGTCGAGCGCGACCTGCGGCGCGGTTGATGGGCACACCGCCACCGTGGTGCCGTTCCATGCCGCGACGATCGGGCGGTGAATATGCCCGCAGATCACGCCCGTGACCTGCGGCTTGCCCGCGATCGTCTCCGCGAAGCGCGTTACCCAGGCCTCCTCGGGATGCGTGTTCATCCAGTCGATGCCGACCTCGACGGGCGGGTGGTGCATCACGATCGTCACGGGCTTGCCGGGCTTCTCCGCCAGCCGCGCCGCGAGCCAGGCGGCGCGCGTCTCGCAGAAACTGCCGCCGTGGCGCCCTTCCTCCAGCGTATCGAGGATCAGGAAGCGCAGCGGACCGGTATCGACCTCATATTGCACAAAGCCGTCGGCCACCGGGATCTCGGGAAAATGCGCGATGAAATTGGCGCGCATGTCGTGATTGCCGAGGCACGGCCAGACGGGAAAGGGACAGACGCTGAGCGCATTTCTGAGTCGGCGATAGCTCTCGCCATCGCCGCGATCTACGAGGTCGCCGGTCGCGAGCAGCAGGTCGGGCCGGTTGTGCGGTTCGCACAGATGGCGCAGCACCACGTCGAGCCGCTTGCGGTTGAACTCCGCCGGGTTGTCGGGATCGAATCCCAGATGGATGTCGGTGATCTGCCCGATCAGCATAGGCTTCCCCTCACCCAGCCGTCATTGACGCGCGCCCGTCGGTCTCGCGGCATTGGTGCCACCCTTGCTGTCCGCGACTCGCTGTCGCGTCGTCCATGGTGCGCCATCGTCCATATGGTAGCTGTGACACAGCGCACAGCCCGAAGGAACAAGCCTGGCGACGCGCTTCAATGACGCACCGCTTTCGCCGACATGGCAGGTGCGGCATGAAGCGAGATCGGGGATGAGCAGGTCGGTCGCGGTCTTCGATGTCGGCGCGGCGTGGCAGCTTTCGCAGCTTTCGGTCTGGTGCGCGTCGTGATCGAACCAGCCCTTGTGGAGATAGCGCGCATTCTGGCTGACGGGCTGCACGCGCCAGGTGCCTCCCGCCCCGGGGGGGTCGATCCGGTGACAATCGAAACACGCCCCGCCCGGCGAGAATACCGCGCGGATCGCTGCCTCTCCCTCCCCCGGCCGCGCGCCGACCGCGCCGAAATAGGCGTTATAGACCTGTCCCTCGGCATAAAGACCGGGCCGCCTGCGCGTCATGCCGCCGAGATTGGCGGGGCGTGCGGGTCCGGTACCGCGATAGAAGGCGCGGATGTCGGCGATCACCTGCGCCGGATCGCCATGGCGCAGCGTCCGGATCGTGCCGCCGATGCGATCAAAGGCCAGGCTGTGACAGCTGCCGCAGTCTTGCTCCATATCGACCGGCGCGAACCGTGTTCCCGTCGCATCGGACCGATGGCAATCCTTGCACGCCAGCGCGTTGCCATAGCCGTTCTCGCCAACAAGCGTCTGCGCCATCCGCGCCACCCCGCCCGTCTTCGAGAGGTGGAGGTCGTGCGGGAATTTCAGGCCATTGTCTTCGGTCGGCTTGCGGTCGAACGAGATGCGCCGCGTGACCGGGCTGGCACCGCGGGCCTGCACGATCACCGCGGGGCGGAACTCGGGATGCGCGGTGCCGAAATCGCCCGCGTCGAGCAGCTGTGTATCACGCAATCGCGATTTCAGGTCGGTGTGGCAATCGGCGCAGAATTGCTGCGCGGTCGGTTGCATGCGCCCCGCGCCCTCATGTTCCGTATGGCATTCGACGCAGCGCCCCTGCGGCACATTGAACGCGCTCGCGAACATCAGCTTGACCTGCCCGCCCAGTTTCGGCGGTGCCTTGGCCGCGGCCAGCCGCTTCGGATCGGCATGGTCGTGCACCTGGGTGTGGCAACTGGTGCACGCGGTGTCGCGCACAGCCTCGAGCGGCTTCACATGGCACGCCTGGCAGTTGTTCTCGAGGCTCTTGTGCGCGAGCGACAGGCTGCCGCTCGACCAGCTCTGATCCGCATGGAAGCCCGCGGGCCGCTCCTTTACGCCCTGATAGGTCGCCCAGCTCCAGATGGGGAAGGCGAGGAAGCAGACAAGTATCAGCGCCGCAAAGCCCCAGGCGCTGATCCGCTTGCCGGGCAGAAGACCGCGCAGCGAGAAGACCCTGGCCTCATCCTTGTACTCCGAAGCGTCCGACAGCGCCTCGACGCGTTCGACCGCGATGGTGACGTTGGCCCCCTCATGGCCGATCGTCAGCCGGTGCCCGCCGAAGCGCAGTTCGGCGCCCCTGGCGCTGTCGATCTCAACCTGCTGAGCCGGCCGGCCGTCGACCTCGAAATCGAGGCCGCTGACCGACCTGACGATAATGCGGCGCTGGTCGAGCCGCTCGATCTCGACATGGCGCGGCGCCACCGCGAGATCCTGCAGATGGATGTCGTTTTCGGCAAGCCGACCTACGCCGATGATCGTCCGGTCGATCTCCTGCGGCCGGACGATCTCCCGGCCGTCGGCGGTGCGCGAAATCTGCCTGACGAGGAAGCTCATGCGCGCGTCACCAGTAGAAAAAGACCGAGACGATGTGCGCAGTCAGTGCCGCGATCAGCGCAAAGGTCACCGGCACATGGACGTAGAGCCACACCTCGAGCAGCGCCTTCAGCCTCAGATGTCGGCGGACGCGCGCAAGAATCGCCTCCTTGCGCACGAGCAGTGCGTCGACCTTTTCGAGCGGGTCTTCGCCCATATTGGGCCGATAGGCGGTCTCGCGGCGGATCGCTGCCTGCGCCGCGCGTGTTTCGCAGGCGCGGTAGCGGCCGGTCAGCCTTTCCACGATGCCGCAGCCGAACGGGTCCTGTTCGAGCGAGCCCTGCACGAGCGCTGCCAGATGCTGGTCGAGCGGCTGCGCCGCATCGTGCAGCTGGCGGTCGATCGAGCGCAGCGAATCGATCATCTGCGGCTGCGTCATTTCCTCGCGATTGTTGCTGAGCGCGACGGGAATATTGGCATAGGCGACAATCCCGAAGATGCCTGACAGGATCACGAGCATCATCAACGCATAGGCGAGCGTGTGGACGTTCCAGCCGAACTGGAAACCCGTGTGCAGCGTCGCGATGACAATCAGGCTGAGCCCGAGATAGACATGCGCCGAGGTCCATGCCTTGAGCGACCAGCGGCCGCGCGTCATCGCCCGCTTCCTGACGCCGAGCAGCGTCAGCCACAGAATCTGCAGCGCGCCGATCGTGCCGAGCACATAGCCGTACCAGCTGCCGCCATTGTGGCGCGGCGTGACGTCGATCAGGAAATAGCCGACGATAACCACCAGCGAGAGCGCTGCCGATATCTTGAGCCATTTGAAATGCCTGTGGCGCAGGAAGCCGTCGTGCAGCACCTCGCCCCTGACGCGTCCCGGAGTGGCAGCGCGGCTGGCCATCAGCTCTCCTCCCGCTCAAGCCGCGCGACGGTCAGGAAATCCTCGGGCGCTACGCGGATCGCGGCGCCCGTCGGGCACGCGCGCACGCACGCCGGACCACCCTCGATCCCCGCGCACATGTCGCACTTGATCGCCTTTTTGGGCTTTTCGACGCCGGGCTCGGCATGCGCGTAGGACCATTTCTTGCTCGGCTCGCCCGGCCCCGGCCCAAGCCCGAGAAACAGCCAGGAGAGCAACGACGGCTTTTTGGGCGGGACGCTGTCCATGCGGATCACGCCGTAAGGGCAATTTCGCTGGCAATTGCCGCAGCCGATGCAGGTCTCGTCGATGAACACCTCGCCATCGGGGCCGCGGTGGATCGCGTTGGGCGGGCAGTCGGCCATGCAATGCGGATGCTCGCAGTGGCGGCACGAGGTCGGCACATGAAGGTGCGCATAGGTCCGCCCCGCCTCGCGATCGAGCCGCGAGAGGCCGTCATGGCTGTCAGCGCACGCCTTTTCGCAATTGTCGCAGCCGACGCAGAGATTCTCGTCGATCAGCAGCACGTCGGTCGCCTCGCCGATGCCCTGTTCGACGAGGAAATTGGCGACATTGGAATACATGTCGACGACGCCCGAAAAACTGTCCTTCTTCGCCTCGACAAAGGCGTTGACGTCCTGCCGGCTCGCCATCAGCTGCTGCGTGCTCGCCTTGAGCCGCGGATTGGCGTCGAGCAACTTTGCGAACGCCGCGCCCTGCAGCTTGATGACTTCGGACTTGATCGCCGCGCGAACCGTCGCGGTGCGCCGCCCGCCCGCGATCAGCGTCATCTCGCCGACATAGGAGCCCGCCGGCAGGTAGGAGAGGAAGACGGGCTTTCCGCCGACCGTCTTCTCCACCACCATCGAGCCCGAGCGGATGACGTAGATATCGGTCCCCTCCTCGCCCTCGCTGATGATCGGCTGGCCCGCCTTGACCGACATGATCTCTGCACCGTCGAGCACATCCTGCAGATGCTCGGATTTGAGCCCCGATCCGAGCATCTGGAGCAGCTGGCGCTCGGTCGAGATGCGGGTGATGGCGGCCTTGGCTGCAGGCACCTGGCTTTGCAGCTTGAGCGCGGCCGAGCGCGATATCTCGACAAGGACCGTATCCTCGCCGGCGCGGATCGTGGCACCGCGCCGCCGTCCCGAGATCAGCCCGACCTCGCCGAAGATCGACCCCGTTTCAATCGGTACGGTGATCGACGGATCCTCCCTGTCGACCTGCACCAGCACCGAGCCGCTCGCGATCCCGAACAGCGATGATCCCGTCTCCATCCGCTCGAAGATCGTCTCGCCCGCGCGACAGTATCGCACCTCCGAATCGAGCATGAATTCGCGCATCTGCAGCGGCGAGACACCGTTCAATATGCCGACATTGGAGCGCAGGAATTCGAGCCATTCCTCGACGCTCTTCCTGCCAGGCAGGTTTTTGAACTTGCCTTCGAGGATCGGCTGGTCTGCAGATTTCAGCGCGCTGTTGCCGTTGATGAATTCGACGACATCATGGCCCTGGTTCATGCAGTGCTTGATCAGCGGATAGCCCGCGAGCGCGCCGATCACGAAGATACCGGGCACGGTCGATTCGAACGTCGGCGACAGCTTGGGATAGGACACGCGGTCGGCGCTGCTGAACTCAATGCCCGTTCCGGGAACGATCTCCTTCCTGCCCTCCTTCTCCTCGAAGCTGGCGCAGCATGCCTCGACAAAGCCGCGCGGCGGCGCCGATCCCATGCGCGCGATGACGCGGTCGCAGCGCGCCTTGAGTTCGCCGTCGCGCGTGTCGAAGCTGATCTGCCCCTTGTCGATCGCCGCGGTCGTCGTCTCGCGCAGGATCGTCACGCGTCCCGCCGCCTCCGCCGCGAGCAGCGCCTTGACGTTCGCATCCTTGGCGGTGGCGAATTCGGCCGAGCGGTTGACGATGGTGACGCTGTTGCGCTGCTCGGGATCGGCCGCGAGACCCAGCGCATTCTCGATCCCCGCATCCCCCGCGCCGATCACGACGATGTGCTCGTCGATATATTCGCCGGGATCGTCGAGCTGGTACTGGACGACCGCGCCCTCGCCCACAGGGCAGCGCACCAGATTGGGATTGCCCTGCGTCCCGATCGCGAGGATCACCGCCTCGGCCTTGATCGTCTCGCCCTTGGTGGTCGTGAGCACGAACGCGCTCGCCGCACCGGTAATCGCCTTCACCTCGGCATTGAGCCTGACGTTGACCTTGCGCACGGCGGCCTGCTCGTCCCAGGTACCGAGCACCTTCTCGCGCCTGCCCGCTTCGAAATCCATGTCCGAGCGCAGCACCAGCTGGCTCGGCGTCGCCATGACGTGCTTGCCCTTCTGATATTTGTAGATCGTGTCGGACAGATGATCGGTCTTTTCGAGCAGCACATGGCTCAGCCCCAGCTCTGCCGCGCGCGCGGCGGCGCTCAGCCCGGCCGGTCCCGAACCGATGATCGCGATGCGAAAACCGTCGCTCACGAGTTGCCCCATCCCCCTTCAAGCGGACACGCTCCGCATATTTTCGTTTGCGTATCCAATCAGGCGCGAACCCTGCCGGCACTCTATCATCCTGATCGAAGCGCGCTAGAGTCCTGCATCACAGTTTCTGACCAAAATCGGGGGTAGATTCATGGCCGGGACGGGCGTTTCCAAAGACGATGTCACAAATATCGGCCGTATCGCACTGATTTTAGCTGCGATTATCGCACTGGTCGCCATCGGCTTCGCGATTGCCCGCTCGACTGGCCTCTTTGACTCGGCTCCCGACACGCCCGCTCCCGCCGCCGCGCCCGGCACAACCGCGGAAGAGGCGATCGCGCAACTCGAGACGCGGCTCAAGGACAACCCCGATGATGTGGAGGGCTGGCAGATGCTAGGCTGGTCGTTCTTCGGCACCGAGCGCTATGCCGAGGCGGCGATGGCCTACCACAAGGCGGTCGCGTTGAGCCCAAACAATGGCGAGCTCTGGTCTGCGCTTGGCGAAGCGCTGGTGATGGCGGGCCCCGACATGCCGATGCCCGCCGATGCGGTAAAGGCGTTCGAGACGGCGGTCGCGAAGGACGCCAGGGATCCGCGCGCGCGCTATTTCCTCGCGGTGAACAAGGACCTGAAGGGCGATCACAAGGGCGCGATCGACGACTGGTTCGCGCTGCTGAGGGATACGCCCGCGGGCGCACCATGGGAGGGAGACCTCCGCCGCACGATCGAACAGGTCGGCGAGCGCGAGAAGATCGACATCAAGGCACGCCTCGCCGCAACTACGCCAGCCGCGCCCGGCGCTCCCGCGATCGCCACCGACGCGATCCCCGGCCCCTCGCGCGACCAGATGACGGCGGCATCGAAACTTCCCCCCGGCCAGCAGGAGGCGATGGTGCGCGGCATGGTCGACGGGCTTGCGCAGCGGCTCGTGCAGAATCCGCGCGACGCCGATGGCTGGATCCGCCTGATGCGCAGCCGCATGGTGCTTGGTGAAGGCGTGCAAGCCAAGGCCGCGCTCGACAGCGCGCTCAAGACCTTCGGCAATGCCCCCGCCGAACGCGACCGGCTTCTCGCCGCCGCGAGGGAACTCGGCGTCCCCGGAGCATAAACCCCGCCCTCGGAAAAACCCCAGCTATGCAACGCCCAAGCCATTAGCCATTGCTTTTGGCCCCGTGCTCCCGCAAGGAAATTTGCTCCGTTAACCTGTTGGACGAATGAAAATGGCCGCGAAATGGGCCCCCGATAGCTGGACGAAACACGAGGCACGGCAGTTGCCGACCTATCCCGACGCAGCGGCGCTGGCCGAGGCGACCACCACACTTGGGTCCTATCCACCGCTGGTGTTTGCGGGTGAGGCGCGCAACCTCAAGGCCGACCTCGCGCGCGTTGCCGAGGGCAAGGCGTTCCTGCTCCAGGGCGGCGATTGCGCCGAGAGCTTCGCTGAATTCCATCCCAACAACATCCGTGACACCTTTCGCGTCATTCTCCAGATGGCGGTCGTCCTCACCTATGCCTCCAAGCTTCCGACGGTGAAGGTCGGCCGGATGGCGGGCCAGTTCGCCAAGCCGCGCTCGACGGACATGGAGGATATCGGCGGGGTTTCGCTGCCCAGCTATCGCGGCGACATCATCAACGACATCGCCTTCGAGGAAGCCGGCCGCATCCCCGATCCGCAGCGCATGGTGCGCGCCTACAGCCAGTCGGCCGCGACCCTGAACCTGCTCCGTGCCTTCGCGAGCGGTGGCTATGCCAATCTCCATCAGGTCCACCGCTGGACGCATGATTTCATGGGCCGCAGCCCTTGGGCCAAGAAATATGCGGAGACTGCCGATCGCATCGGCGAGGCGCTCGACTTCATGGCCGCTTGCGGGATCAACCCCGATACCGTCCCGCAGCTCTCGGGCACGCAGTTCTACACCAGCCACGAGGCGCTGCTGCTTCCCTATGAGCAGGCGCTGACCCGGCAGGATTCCCTGACCGGCGACTGGTACGACACCAGCGCGCACATGCTCTGGATCGGCGATCGCACGCGTTTCGAGGGATCGGCGCATGTCGAGTTCCTGCGCGGCATCGGCAATCCGATCGGCATGAAGTGCGGGCCCTCGCTCGAGCCCGACGCGCTCCTGCGCCTGCTCGACACGCTCAATCCGGGCCGCGAGCCCGGCCGCATCACGCTCATCACGCGCTACGGCCAAGACAAGATCGAGGCGGGGCTACCTAGGCTCGTCCGCGCGGTGCTGCGCGAGGGCCATCCGGTGGTGTGGAGCTGCGACCCGATGCACGGCAACGTCATCAAGGCGCAGAACGGCTACAAGACGCGCCCGTTCGACCGCATCCTCGGCGAAGTCCGCGGCTTCTTCGCGGTCCATCGTGCGGAGGGCAGCTTCGCGGGCGGCATCCATGCCGAGATGACCGGCCAGAACGTCACGGAATGCACGGGCGGCGCGGTCGACGTCACCGAGCAGAGCCTCGCGGACCGCTATCACACGCATTGCGACCCGCGTCTCAACGCAAGCCAGTCGCTCGAACTCGCCTTCCTGCTCGCCGAAATGCTTAATCAGGAACTTGCGGAAAGAAAGAAGGCCGCGGCCTGATAGCGTGAATGCCCCCTCCCCGGCGCGGGAGGGGCGTTACTCCGGGCATCCGGATGGATTACTACGTTTTCGCAACGATCGGCCATGCAGGCCGATCCGGGTCCAATCGCGACGCCGTGAAACACGGATCGTCGGGCCGATGGATCTCTATTTCCGTTCCGGCGTCACGCCGATCAGACAGGGTCGCGCGTCCGCAAGGCTCTATGCCGCACCGATAGAAGCGCACCAAGCGTTACGCACCAAGGCCGCGCGCCAAAAAAGAGAAAAGCCCCGAAAACGGGGCTTTTCAATGTCGATTCAATAAATCCCGGAGCGGTTTAGCCGCGGCCAGGACCGTCCTCGCCGCCACCCATCAGCCAATCCCAAAACGACCAACGCGCGGGTTGCTGCTGACGCGGTGCGCCGACGGGCCGGCGACGCTCACTATAAATCTTCTTCATATTGGCCCCCTGAATGAGGTTCAGCCGCACGCGCGGCCGGGGGCACAATAAGGCAAATAGAAATGGTTTACAACATTTTAACCATCGAGGGCTCGTCGAGGCCTTGGCTCGAGGATATCTAGGAAGCTGGGCCACTCCATCGGCCGGCCGATATGGTAACCCTGCCCGATCTCGCACCCCATTGTCCGAAGCATCTGGAGCGTCTCAGCGGTCTCGACGCCTTCGGCCACCACCTGCATCCCGAGCGTGTGCGCGAGCTCGATGGTCGAGCGCATCACCGCCTGGTCCTCGGGGCTCGACAGCAGCGATGCGGCAAAGCGCTTGTCGACCTTGAGCTCACTCGCGGGAATTCTGCGCAGATAGGCGAGCGTCGACATTCCCGTGCCGTAATCGTCGATCGACAGCGCGACGCCCATCGCGCGTAGTTCGTTGAGAAGCGCGAGCGCGGTGCGCCCCTCCGCCATCGCCGCCGTTTCGGTGATCTCGAGCACCAGCGCCGAGGGCGGCAGGCGGTGCTTGCGCAGCACGCGGCGGATCATGTCGACGATTTCGCGGGACGCGAGCAGCCGCGGCGAGATGTTGACCGAGATCGCGAAATCCGGGTCGTGAAGAACCGCGCTCGCGGCGGCGCGGGCGGCTTCGTTGAGAACAAAGTTGGTCAGCCGGTCAATCCGGCCGTGGCGCTCCGCCATCTCGACGAACTCGGCCGGATCGATCGGCCCGCGCGTGACGTGTGTCCAGCGGACCAGTGCCTCGGCGCCGACGATCGCCCCCGTGCCGAGTTCCATCTTGGGTTGATATGCGACCCAGATATGACCGGCGTCGATCGCCTGGTCGAGCTCGCCGAGCAGCGACAGCGCCCATTCGCGCGCGCCCGTGGCCGAGGGATCGTGGATCTTCCAGCACCCACGCTCCTCGCTTGCCGCATGTGCGGCGGCAAGCGCGCTCGCCAGCCGGTGCGACAGCGGCATGTGGACTTCGCGATCGACACCGAAGAACACGTCGACATCAAAGCTCTTGTCCGCGACGCGGATCGGGTTGCGGAAGATGAGCTGAAGCGCCTTGAACCTATCGACGACCGAAGCGAGTTCGGTCTCGGGCATCAGCCAGAAGAAGTTGCCGTCATCGCCATGCAGCAACTGCGATTGCCCCGCGCCCATCGCGAGACGCGAGACGACCTGCCCGAGCAGGTCGCGCTCGCTGTCGGGCGGCAATGTGCTCACGATATCCGCAAAGCGCCGCAACCGCACCGCAACGAGGATATTGGGATCGGACAACCCCTCGCGAAGCAGCGCATTGACGGTTTTGAGCCCCGACACCGGGTTGATCGCACCCTGGCTCTGCTTGGCGGCGCCAAAACGTTGCCAGCCGACGATGATCATCGCCACGATCGTCAGGAAAAGCGCGGGCGCAACATCGGTAATGATGCTGAAATGCTCGAGTACAAGCGGAAACACTACCAGCACGGCCACGCCGACCGCTCCGACCGCAGTCGCCAGCCTTCGCCGCTGCCCACAGACGAACCAGATCGTAGTGGCCATCGCGAACAGCCACGGTGGAATCCAACCCAGCACCAGAGGCGGCTTTTTCAACAGTGTCTCGGCCCCGGTCGCAAGGATAAACACGCCGGCAACGCGCCCCTGGCCGGGTGCGACGAAGATATCCTCCAGCAACGCCGAGTTGACGCCGACCAGAACGGACTTGCCCTCGAGCGCTCCCGTCGGAAGCCTGTGCGCGATGACGTCCGCCGCGCTGAAATAGGGGATCGACCGAATGCGATACGAATAGTCGATCGGAAATTCATCACCCAGATCCCCCTCAAGTCCCGCGATAGCGGTTTCGATCGAGCGCAGATTGCGGCCGCCGATTTCCCTTCGGTAGGACGCCGTTGTGGCCCCGTTCCAGTGGTGAATCCATCGCATCAAATTGACGGGCTCCGCCACAGCAGCGACGTCGGGCATCGGCAGAATCGCACGAGTCACACCAGGCTCAGACGTATTGTCAACGCCACTGGCAACGAAAACGCGGCCGGGATGGCGTGCAAATACCTCGACAAGCTCGCGGTCGCCTTTCGGCTCCATCGGCGTAAAATAAATATCGAAGAACACGCGATCGGCACCGGCCTTGAAGAGCCTGTCGGTCAGCGAGGCGACCTTGCTCCGGTTCCATTGCCACTGTCCGACTTCTGCAAGCGCCTTGTCGTCGATTCCAACCACGACGACTTGGCCGCTGACGGGCTGGGCGCGCACCTTGTTCCGCAGATTTCGCAGCGCGAGATCGATAGGTTGACCAAACTCGATCGCGCCGAAAAGCAGCGACAACAACACGAGCCAACCCAGCAGCTTACGCTTGCTGCCGGGCGCTCCTGCGTTGCGGCGGATTCGTGGACGGCGCATTTGGTAAATCCTCAATCATCCGCGTTTTACGTGGTGAATGGTTACCGAAGTGCAAAGGAAACCGTGCCTTACGCGCGGAATCGCCGTGGGTGCGTCACCACGCACGTGAATCCCGCACCCCCTTGACGCCATCGCGCCCAAGCCATAGATGAACCGCCTTCGCGCTGCCCCGGGGCAGCGTGCAGGCCCCTTCGTCTAGCGGTCAGGACGCGGCCCTCTCACGGCTGAAACACGGGTTCGATTCCCGTAGGGGTCACCAGAACCGCCAAAAACGGCGGAAACGCGGAAAACCGTCAAATTCACGATCGCTTTACCCGTCCTTGCGTACAAAGGATGCGTACAAAGTGATCAGATTGATGGCTCTTCAAATCGACCGCCGCACCGGCATCTACCAATATCGCAAGGTCATCCCTGAACCGCTCCGGCCGTTCTTCGGCAAGCGGGAGTTCAAGGTCAGTCTCGAGACGAGAGACCTGGCCGAGGCGAAGATCCGGATGCTTGGACCGGCAGCAGTCTACGAACGCGAAGCGCAGCTCGCACGCAGCCTTTTGACGGGCGGTCCGGAAGCCCAGGCCAATGCGATGGTCAAGCGCTGGCTAGGTGATACGGACCGGGATGATCGATGGCTGCGTGGTGCCGCCGTCTACCTGGCGGGCTTCATCAAGGCCGCCCTGCGCCTCGGAACATCAAAGGCCGCACCTGCCTGGGTTCTTCGTGCCTGACGTCAAGGAGGGTGCGTCAGAAACCGAGCTCAGGCGCCTTGCGGGCGCGCTTCGCGCCAACATCCCCGATTTTGTCAGGCCGAGGTTTATCGGTCGGCAGCAGCCTGGCTTATTCGGGTGGGTGGTCGAGCAGGTCAGCAAGCACTCGCGAATGCCATTGGAGCCCGGAAGCGGTCTCGCAATTGCGGTCGCGCAGTGCTTCCAGCGCGAAGTGATCGAGGCGTTAGCAACGTACAAGCACCCACTCCTTGCTGAAGGAGGGAGCCAGCCTCCACTGATCGTCATCGACAGTGGCCTGCCTCAGCCCGACGCAGGCGTCGCGCATGCGGCGATATCCTTGGCGGCCGGAGGTTGGCCGGTCCAGGACGTGGGTATCACCATCAACAAGGCCTTCGAGGCTTGGAGGGACTATTCCAAGGGCCGATCGCGCAAACCGCAGCTCGTTCAGGAGTGGGATCTGGCGGTTCGGCGCTTCGTTGCGATGTTCGGCGACATCGACATGGGTCAGGTCCGGCCGCAGATGGTGCGGGACTTCCGAGAGAAGCTGCTCGAGTTGCCCGGCCGCACGAAGAAGTCGATCAAGGCGCTGGCCCTCGATGAGCAGGCGGCGATCGCCGCGAAGGAAGGTCTCGCGACGCTTGCGCCGGCCACGGTGAACAAGGCGCTTTCGGCGCTGCGGTCGATCACCGAGCATGTCATCGACAAGATGTCGAAGGTGCCGCTTGAGCTGAATGCGGCCAGGCAGGCGAAGTTTGTCGAGGTAGAAGACAGTGAGGACAAGCGGTTGCCGTTCGACGAAGAGGAGATGGAGGCAATCTTCCGTGACGTCGTGATCACGGATACCACCGGCATCAGCGAGGAAACCCTGTTCTGGAGGAACTGTCAGGAATTTTGTGCGCGAGGTCATATAGATGGATAAGAAAGGACCATCGATATGGCGATCGACAAGGA
>NZ_JBYSXE010000055.1:0-27337 GCF_058781925.1 Sphingobium sp. FW306-1B-F04DB
TGCGCCCCCCATCATCGCAATGGAGATTAGCACATCAGCACGTTTTTACACAGTCTGGACCCATTGCAGACTTTTCCCGCTTTTGCGGGAGAAGGAGGGACCCGCCGCCGCAGGCGCTGGGGGGATGAGGGTCTTCTTGTTGCTTCGTTGGGAAGAAATCAAGAAGAAGAAGACCCTCACCCAACCAGCACGGCGCTGCGGCCCATCTGGGAGATGGGCCGGTCGCCATGCGCCCGCAAAGGGCGGGAGAGGGCTCAAGGCCATGTCGGCTTTCCACCCCCAATCGACCATTCGCATGCGATAATGTTCGATGACAGGAAACGCCCCATAGCCACAAGGGAGGGGTGAAGCGCAGCTCACCCCCAATCCCCGGGGCATTCGGGCGTCGGCTTCAGCCCCGCCGTCGTGCTTCGCTCACCAGCAGCTTGTCGATCTTGCGGCCATCCATGTCGACGATCTCGAAGCGCCAGCCCTGCTCGACGAAATTCTCGCCCACCACGGGCAGGTGGCGCAGCACCGCGAGCGCGAGGCCGGCAACGGTCGCGTAGTCGCGGTCCTCGGGAAGATCGATGCCGAGCCGCTCGGCGAGCGCGTCTGCCGCCATCGAACCCGAGACGAGAAACGATCCGTCGTCGCGCTCGACCAGCGCGGGATCGGTGCCGATATCGGCGTCGGACGCGAATTCGCCCGCGATCGCGATGAGCAGGTCGGCCGGGGTCACCAGCCCTTCGAAATGGCCATATTCATCGTGGACGAGCGCCATCGGCACCTCGGCCTGGCGCAGCGTGTTGAGCGCGTCCATCGCGTCGAGCTGATCGGGGAGCACAGGCGCCTGGCGCATCAGCGCGCGCAGGTCGAGCGGCTGGCGCCGCAGCATCGCCGCGACGATGTCGCGCGACTGGACGACGCCGATGATCGCATCCGCCGATCCTTCGGCGACGGGCAGGCGCGTGTGCGGCGTTTCAAGCAGGCGCGCACGGATCGCCTCGGCATCGCTGTCGGCGTCGATCCAGTCGACCTCGGTGCGCGGCGTCATCACCTCGCGCACCGGGCGGTCGGCGAGACGGACGACGCCCGAGATGATCGCGCGCTCGCTTTCCTCGATCACGCCTGACTTGCTTGCCTCGGCGACGATCAGGTGAAGCTCCTCGGCGGTCACATGACTGTCGGATTCGCGCTTCATGCCGAGCAGACGGAAGATCAGCGCGCTTGACCTGTCGAGCACCCAGACGACCGGCGCGGTGATTTTCGAGAGCCAGTGCATCGGGCGCGCCACCACCACCGCGATCGGCTCGGGCGCGCGCAGCGCGAACTGCTTGGGCACGAGCTCGCCGACGATGAGCGAGGCATAGGTGGTGAGAACGATGACGACCGCGAAGCCGAGTTCGTCGGCGGTATTTTCGGGGATACCGAGCAGCTGGAGACGCGCCCCCACCGGCCCACCCAGGCTCGCCCCCGAATAGGCGCCCGCAAGGATGCCGATCAGCGTGATCCCGATCTGCACCGTCGAGAGAAAACGCCCGGGATCATCGGCGAGCGCCAGTGCAGTGCGCGCGCCGCGCCGCCCGGTCTTGGCCATGGCCTGCAGCCGCGGCTTGCGCGCCGAAACGATCGCGAGCTCCGACATGGCGAAAACGCCGTTCAAGGCGATCAGCGCAAGGATGATCGCGACGTCGATCCAGGGAAAGGGGGGAAGCGGCGGCATGGCTCTGCGCCCCTATTGTCAGGATTCCGTTGCGATCACAACATCGCGCGTCATCTCCCGTTCAGACCGCATGCGGAACAAGGGGACTCTGAGCGGGTTTATCCCGAGGTTGCCGGCAATTGTCCGGGATTCACTGCAAGGGGAATATGATGCGTTTGAACACAAGGCTGGCGGGCATGGCGACAATTGGCGCGATGCTCCTGACGACGGCGTGCACCACTGATCCCGAAACCGGCCAGAAGCGCATGTCCAACGCCGGGATCGGCGCGATCGCGGGCACGCTGGGCGGCTATCTGGCGGGCGACCTCATCGGCGGCCGCAATGACCGCACCGAAAAGATCCTTGGCGCGGGCATCGGCGCGCTCGCGGGTGCGGGTATCGGCCATTACATGGACGAACAGGAAAAGAAGCTGCGCCAGCAGACCGCAGGCACCGGCGTAGAGGTCGTCCGCCAGGGCGACGAACTCGTGCTCAACATGCCCTCGGGCGTGACCTTCGACACCAGCAGTTCGACGGTGAAGCCCGAATTTCAGAGCACGCTCGATCAGGTCGCATCGACGCTGCGCCAGTACGACAAGACCTATCTCGATGTTTATGGCCACACCGATTCGACGGGCAACGATACGATCAACGTGCCGCTGTCGCAGAATCGCGCGCAGTCCGTCGCGAACTATCTGACGCTGCGCGGCGTCCAGTCCGCGCGGATCGGCACGCAGGGCTTTGCCGCGACGCGGCCGATCGCGAGCAACGACACCCCCGAAGGGCGTCAGGCCAATCGCCGCGTCGAGATCAAGATCGTCCCGATCACCGAGCAGGACGTGCAGAGCTGAGGGCTTCGTGCCAGTAGCGTAGCGTATCAGGGCGCGGCGCTCCGGCTCCGCGCCCTTTTGCTATCGGCGCACCGCGAAGAAGCCGCGCAGCATCTCTGCAGCCTCCGCCTCGCCCAGGCCCGAATAGATTTCGGGCCGATGATGACAGGTCGGCTGATCGAACACGCGCGGACCATGCTCCACCCCGCCGCCCTTGGGGTCGGGGGCGGCATAATAGAGCCGCGCGATCCGGGCATGCGCGATCGCGCCCGCGCACATCGCGCAGGGCTCGAGCGTTACCCAGAGATCGCAACCCTGAAGCCGTTCCTGCCCGAGCAGTTCGGCCGCGCGGCGGATGACGAGCATTTCGGCGTGCGCGGTCGGATCCCGCCCGGTGCGCGTCTCATTCGCGGCAGCGGCGACCACCTCTCCGTCGCGCATCAGCACCGCGCCGATCGGCACCTCACCGGCATCGGCCGCTCGCCGTGCGACGGCCAGCGCCTGCTTCATCGGATCGGGCAGTGGAAAAGCCATGCGCATCCGTGTAGCGAGCCGGCGGGTGCTTGCAACACAAGCGTGAATTCCCACCTTTCGGTTGACGCGAATCGCCCCGGCCGCTATCGGCACCGACTTTCCGGGTAACCGATATTCAGGATTAAGAACGATGTCGCGCATTTGCGAACTGACCGGCAAGGGTCGTCAGGTGGGTCACAATGTTTCCCACGCCAACAACAAGACCAAGCGGACCTTCCTGCCCAACCTGCAGAACGTCACGCTGATGTCGGATTCGCTGGGCACCAGCGTCAAGCTGCGCGTGTCGACGCACGGCCTGCGTTCGGTCGAGCACAATGGCGGCCTCGACAACTGGCTGCTCAAGACCTCGGACGACAAGCTGAGCCTGAAGGCACGCCGCCTGAAGCGCGAAGTCGCCAAGAAGGTCGCGGCAGCGGCCTGAGCCCTGCGGGCGTGCGTCGCACGTCCATGCCTCGCTGAAGCAACGTCACAAAGCGGCGACCGCGTGTGCGGTGCGCCGCTTTTGGCATGTGCGCACTATCTGGCGATCGGCCCCAGCGCGAACTTGAGCAGCAGGTTGCGCTGAAAGGGTGCGCGGAAATTGTCGTCCGACGCGATCCAGAGGATCGATTGGCCATTCTCCTGGTCGAGCGCCAGCGCTTCCATATTGTCGACCGCGAGCGGCGGCGCGAAATGGGCGATCTCACGTCCCCCCAGCCGCACCCCCGCGCGGATGCGCGCGGGGTCGAGCACCGAGAGCTTGGCTGAAAGATAGGGCTTGAAGGCGATGCGGCGGTGGAGCAGCAATAGCCGCCCGTCGGGCAGTTCCGCCGCATCGGTGAGGCGATAGCTCCTGGGCGGGCGATAGGAAAAGGGCGTCACTCGCGCCGCCGGATCGGTCGGATCGCGATCGAAGGCCAGCGCCTCGAAACCGCCCTGCTTCGCGCGCGCGGTTTCGGAAAAGACGAGGAAGCGCCCCGAGCGCAGTCGCACCATTGCCTCGGCACCACCATTGTTCGGCCAGTCGCGCATGCCCGCGGGTCGGGCACTCGCTTCAGCCCGCTTGAGATCAGGTGAATAGCGCCAGATCGCGTTGGCGCGCTCGAAGCCGATCCAGATCCGGCCCGACACGGGATCGCGTGCCATCGATTCGCTGTCCCGATCGGCCTTGGCCCAGCCATGGCCGGGGCCGGCCGGCAGATCTCCAAAACGGACATCGTCAAGACGGCCGCGACCGTCGATCCGGAAGCGCACGAGCTCGCCCGAATCGCTGACCATCTGCAACTCGCCATCGATCACGGTCATCGCCGAAAAGCTGCCAAAGGCATCGTCGCGACCCTTCAGCTGCCAGCCGCCCAGGAAGATCAACGGCCCGATCCGCTTGCGCGCAGGATCTTGCGCATCAAGCGCTACAGCGGCTGCCTCGACATGCGTATCGCTTCCGAGGACCGGTCGACGTGGCTCGCCTGAATACTTGCCCACGAACACCAACGGTATCAGCGGGAAGATCAGAAAACGCAACGCCACGCCCCATCCGGCCAGCCGCATCCCCGAGCTATGCGAACCCCCATGACCACGCGCGCCGTCGACACGCTGCGCGCCCCCCAGTCGCGTCATCGCGCGCGGATCAGATCTTGTCGGCGTAGAGCAGACGTCCCTGCCCGAGCAGGCCCAGGACCTGCGGCAGCATATGCGGGGCGAGCGCGAAACAGCCCTCGCTTCGTCCGAGCTTGCCCCAGGTGGCGATCTGGTTCTCGCTCACATAATCGGCGCCGTGGATGACGATCGCACGCGCCTCGGCATTGTAATTATGCGTTTCCAGCCCCGTGAGCCGCATCGCGGCGCCGTGGATACCGTGGTAGACCTCGCCGGTACGATAGGCGCCCTCCGACGTCGCAAGCGAGCCCGGTTCATTGGAAAAGCTGTGGAGCCAGCCCGAATGCCCCGGATCCGACCCTCGGCCATGCGCGACCAGATACGAGGTTGACTGGCCGCTGATCAGGTCGACGATATGGAAGCGCAACTCGCGCGAGGCGCGGCTGAAATCGGCCAGCGCGACGCGGTCGCGCAGCGCGATGGTATTGCCATGCCGATCGAGCGCCGCGCGTGCCCGGTCGAGCAGCGATGCATAGGGCTTTGCGACATAGGCGGGGGGCGCCGAAACCGGCGGCATCACGGGCGGCAGCGGTGCGGCCGATGGCTGTGGAATCGGAGCGGTCGACGCCCCGAACGCCACCGATCGCGGCAGCATGGCGAGGCCGATTCCCGACAGCGCAAGTCTCGAAAAAGTACGACGATCCATGGTGACGCTATACCATTAGCCCCTTAACCATCCAACAACGGCCCTATTCGGCAGGGCGTGTCTGGTTCTCGGTTGATCCGGGCGCTTCGCTTTCGCCCTGCGGCAGCCGTGCGGTCAATCCTGTCGCATCGGCATCATCGAGCATCTGTTGCTGGTCGGTGAATTCGGGCGGGGGCGCCGGAGCGGGCTCGGCAACATTCGCCACATTCGCCGGCGGGGTCGCCAGATTTTCGATCGGCGCTGCCTCGGGCGCCGAGGTTTCGATCGCTTCATTGTAGATCGGCTGTTCCTCGGGCTCGCTCCGGCCGCAACCCGCGAGCGCGAGGGCGCCCGCCAGTGTCAAAAGTGCGATACGCATGGTCACTGTTCCTTCGATGCTGTCGTGAGGGCGTCGGCGCGACGGCTCGACGCCTCGATCTTGGAGGCAAGGAGCTTGTCCCAGCCATAGGGGTCGGCCCGAAAGTTCATCGTGCCGCTGGTGCTGGCGAATGCGGTCCAGTAAAGCAGGTAAACCGCCACTTCCTGCGGCAGCCTGACGCGCTGCGTCTTGCCCGCGTCGATCAGCGTCTGGACCTGTCCGGCGAACAACGGATCGCCCTGCAGCATCAGCTCGGCCAGCGGCAGCGGCTTTTCGAGGCGGATGCAGCCATGGCTCGCCAGCCGGTCATAGCTCGCGAACTTGGCGCGCGCAGGCGTGTCGTGGAGATAGATGGCGAAGGGATTGTCGAAATCGAACTTGAGGCGGCCGAGCGCGTTAGCGGGCCCGGAGGGCTGGACGATGCGTTGCCCCGTCTCGGGCGTGCCGACGATCTTGTATCCCTCGCGCAGCAGCGCCGCGCGGCCCTTTGGCCACAGTTCTTTCTTCGCGATCGACGCCGGCACGTTCCATTGCGGGTTGACGATGATCGAATGGATGCTCGATGCGATCATCGGCGTCTCATTGCCCGGCCGCCCCGTCACGGCGCGCATCGAGGCAACGGGCGCGTCGCCTTCGAACAGCGTGAGCACGGCCGCCGCGATGTTTACCTGGACGCGGTTTACCGGCAGTTCGCGCGGCAGCCAGCGCCAGCGCTCCATGTTCGCCATGATCGCTGCGATCCGGTCCTCGACAGGCACGTTGAGCGCCGCGAGCGTGCGTGCGTCGAGCAGCCCTGTCGGACTGAGGCCATAGCGCCGCTGCGCGCGCTGGATCACGTCGACCAGTTTCTCGTCGGGCAGGACGCCCTTGTCCTCGATCGCAAGGCGCGAGCGGATCGCGGCCGGCCCCGCCTTGGCATCGAGCCTCGGCCATCCCCCCGCGTCGCGGATCGCCTCATAGGCCGCCAGCCCCTTTCGCAACCCTTCATACCCGGCATAGGGCGGGGTGAGGGTCGAAACCCATTGCGGCAGGCGATCCTCGGCGACCGCCTTGGTGAAGGCGGGCAACGGATCATAGGGTGCCGGCCGGATGCCCCAGATGCTCAGGAAATCCAAAGTATCCACGCGGCCGACATGCAGGGCGCGCGCACGATCGAGCACCGCGCGCACGAGCGCATCCCCGCCCGCGGGCGGCGCCTTGATCGGTTCGGTGGTCACGCCCTGGTCGGCGCCGTTCACCAGCCAGGTGGCAAGAAACGCCTCCTGTGCGGCCGACAGCGTCGGTAGCGGCAGCACCGGCATCGGCACCGGCGCCGGCACCGGCACCGGCACAACAGGAGCGACCGTCGGGCCGGCAGCAGGCGGCGTCACGGGCGCGGGGGAAACCGCCTGGCCGAACGCGGGCGCGGCAAGCGCGAGCGCGAGCGCTGCCGGGATTGTCACCCTGATCGAAGAGCATAGGAACGAACGAAGCATATGCCGAGCAAATAGCCGATATCGCTGGCCGATCAAATCATCCTTCGCACCGACATTCCCGCTGGCGCGACGAAGCCCCTCGCTGAACGCCAGATAACATGCGCGTTCAGGACGCGCTCAACCGAATCGCCCCATAAGGGCATCAGTCGACGAAAGCTGTCCCGGTTGATCGGACAGACGCCGACCGAAAAAACGGCTTTGGTCGCAGATGGAGTTTTGGTCATGTTCAAGAAACTGAGCCTTGTTGGTGCCGCGCTTGCCATGGGTGCCGGCTCGATGGTCGTCCCGACGGCCCCCGCCATGGCGCGCGACGGCTATTATCGCGACTATGACGGCGGCCGCTATTATCGCGGCGACCGTTCTTACCGGAACAACGGTTACTACCGCGGTTATCGCGGCGACCGTTACTACCGGGGTGACCGCTATCGCGGCTATCGCTGCGACAATGGCACCGGCGGCACGATCATCGGCGCGATCGCAGGCGGCCTGCTCGGTCATGAGGTGGTCGGCCGCCGCGGCGACAAGACCGCGGGCGCGATCGTCGGCGCAGGCGTCGGCGCACTCGCCGGCCGCGCGATCGACCGCTCGAACGGGCGCCGCTGCTAAGCACGACAGCATCTAACGACCCTCCGGTTGCGTAGCGAGGGTCGGGGGCCGGGGGCCGGAACCGCGAGGTTCCGGCCCCTTTGCGTGACCGTTCAGGCCGCGTCGCGCAGCTCTTCGCAGGGCGGCGGCGCGAAATGCTGGCGGAAGGTAAAGCTATGCGGGCTGATACCGTAACGGTCGAGATGCCAGAGGCGCGCCAGCCCCTCGTCGATCGTCGGTACATGGCCTTCGGGTACCCACCAGAGCGCCATATGTGCATGCTCGCTGCGCGCGAAATAGTCACGTCGGCGCGCCAGCTCCTCGCTATGCGCAGAGCGATAGACATAATCCCTGAGCGCCTCGACCGAATTCCAGACCGACATGTTGACGAGGAACAGCGGATCGACCGTCGGACGAAGATAGGTGGCGCCCGGCCCCTGATCGTCCTTCAATCGCCAGACGAAGCCCGGGCTCGCCTCGGCGAGCGCATTCACGCGATCGAGTGCATCGAAAAAGGGCTGGACCCCGGGATCGCCCTCGGGGGCGACGAGAGTTCCGACATTGATCTGCGCCAGTTGTGACCTGCCCATGCTGCCTCCTCAATCGGTGTCGAAAAGCCCTGCCAATTGCTCGACCATCGTGCCGCCCAATTGCTCGGCGTCCATGATCGTGACAGCCTTCTGGTAATAACGCGTCACGTCATGGCCGATCCCGATCGCGATCAGTTCGACCGACGAACGGTTCTCGATCCAGTGGATCACCTGGCGCAGATGCTTTTCGAGATAGCTGCCCGAGTTCACCGAGAGCGTCGAATCGTCGACCGGCGCGCCGTCGGAGATCACCATCAGGATGCGGCGTTCCTCGGGGCGGTGGACGATGCGGTTGTGCGCCCAGAGCAAGGCCTCGCCGTCGATATTTTCCTTCAAAAGCCCTTCGCGCATCATCAGCCCGAGCGACTTCTTGGCGCGGCGCCAGGGTTCATCGGCCTTTTTGTAGATGATGTGCCGGAGGTCGTTGAGACGGCCGGGCATCGGCGTGCGACCCGCGGCGAGCCAGTCCTCGCGCGATTGGCCGCCCTTCCAGGCGCGCGTGGTGAAGCCGAGGATCTCGGTCTTGACCCCACAACGCTCGAGCGTGCGCGCCATGATATCCGCAGAGATCGCGGCGATCGAGATCGGCCGCCCGCGCATCGAGCCCGAATTGTCGATCAGCAACGAAACCACGGTGTCGCGGAAATCGGTATCGCGCTCGATCTTGTACGACAGCGAGTGCGTGGGATTGATAACGACGCGCGCCAGCCGCGCGGCGTCGAGCAGCCCTTCCTCCTGATCGAAATCCCAGCTGCGGTTCTGCTGTGCCATCAGCCGGCGCTGGAGCCGGTTGGCGAGCTTGGTGACCGCGCCCTGGAGATGAACGAGCTGCTGGTCGAGATAGGCGCGTAAGCGCCCGAGCTCGTCCTCGTCGCACAGATCGGTCGCCTCGACCACCTCGTCGAAGCGCGTCGTCCACGCCTTGTAGTCGAACTGCGGCGAGAAATCGGAGAGCGGCCGGTTGGGGCGGACGGGCATCATGCCCTCCTCGCCCTCGCCATCGGCCTCGGCGTCCATGTCAGAGAGCATGTCCTCATCGGCCATGCTCTGCTCGCCCTCGCCCGTCTCGCCGGTATCGGGTTCGCCGCGCGCGTCCTGCTGTCCTTCGGCGCCGCTCGACTCGTCGTCGCCCTCGTCGCCCTCGCTTTCCTCCTGGTCCTCGCCCTCCTGCTCGTCGCCGCCGTCATCGGCGTCGTCGGGCGTCATCTCGCCTTCGGTGAGTTCGAGATCCTCGAGCAGTTGCGTCGCGAGCTTCTGGAAGGCCGCCTGATCGTCGGCGAGCAGCGCGAGCGCGTCGAGATCGGCGCCGCCCTTCTCCTCGATCCAGTCACGCACCATCGCCAGCCCCGCCGCCGCGACGTCGGGCGCGGGCTGGCCCGTCAGCCGCTCGCGCACCATCAGCCCGACCGCGGTCGACAGCGGCACCTCGTCGCGTGAGCGGGCGCGCGTAATCGGATCCGAGCGCATCCGCATCTCGAGCGCATGGCCAAGATTGGCCTTCACGCCATCCATCGCGCGGCTGCCCAAAGCCTCGACACGCGCCTGCTCGGCGGCGTCATAGACCGCGCGCGCCACGGCTTCCGCGGGCGCGCCCTTCACATGGAGCGCGGCATTGTGATGCCTGAGCTTCAATGCAAAGCCGTCGGCAAAGCCGCGCGCCTCGGCCACCTGTTCGGGCGGCAGGCTGCGCGCGGGCATCGGCACCTTCAGATTCTTGCCCGCCGCCACCGGCGCATCCGCAGTGAACGCCAGCTCGACCTCGGGCTCGTGCGCGATCGCACGCGAGCAGCCGGTGAGGACGCTGCGAAAACGATCGAGGGGCGTCTGCTCGGCCATCGATGCGTCAGGAGGCCTTGCCCACCACGCTTTCGGGCAGATCCTTGCCGAACACGCGCTGGTAATATTCGGCCACCAGCGGCCGCTCGGCCTCGTCGCACTTGTTGAGGAACGACAGCCGGAAGGCGAAGCCGATATCGTTGAAGATCAGCGCGTTCTGCGCCCAGGTGATGACGGTGCGCGGACTCATCACCGTCGAGATATCGCCCGCGATGAAGCCCTGGCGCGTGAGGTCCGCGACCTTCACCATATTGTCGACGACCTGCTTGCCCTCGGGCTTGTCATACTCGCCCGACTTGGCGAGCACGATCTGCGCCTCGGTCGCGGCGGGCAGATAGTTGAGCGTCACCACGATGTTCCAGCGGTCCATCTGGCCCTGGTTGATCTGCTGCGTGCCGTGATAGAGGCCTGAGGTGTCGCCGAGCCCGATCGTGTTCGCGGTCGAGAACAGACGGAACCAGGGATTGGGACGGATCACGCGATTCTGGTCGAGCAGGGTCAGCTTGCCCTCGGTCTCCAGCACGCGCTGGATGACAAACATCACGTCGGGGCGCCCCGCGTCATATTCGTCGAAGACCAGCGCGGTAGGCGTCTGCAGCGCCCAGGGGAGCAGCCCCTCGCGGAATTCGGTGATCTGCTGACCGTCGCGCAGCACGATCGCGTCGCGGCCGATCAGGTCGATGCGGCTGATATGCGCGTCGAGGTTGATGCGGATGCACGGCCAGTTGAGCCGCGCTGCCACCTGCTCGATATGCGAGGACTTGCCGGTGCCGTGATAGCCCTGGACCATCACGCGTCGGTTGAAGGCGAAGCCGGCAAGGATCGCGAGCGTGGTGTCGGGATCGAAGACATAGGCGGGATCGAGGTCGGGAACGCGCTCGTCCGCCTCGCTGAACGCGGGTATCTCCATGTCGGAATCGATGCCGAAGACCTCGCGCGCCTTCACCATCTTGTCGGGCGCGTCGAGCACGGTGTCGGTGCGACTGTCGGGCTGGGCGTTGGGGATATCGGTCATGATACGCGTCCTGTCAGGCGAAGGCGGGGGCGGATTTGAGCCTCGTATAAGCCGAAATGACGTCCTGCAAAGCCCGTTCGTGCGAACGGTCGCCGCCGTTGCGATCGGGGTGATAGCGGTGGACGAGCTCGGTATAGCGGCGGCGCAATTCGCGCCGATCGGCATCGGGGCCAAGCCCTAGCGTCTTGAGCGCCTTGCGGTCGCCTTCGGACAGCGGCTTGCCATCCTTGCGCTGCGCCTGCGCCTCCATCCTGTCGCGAAAGCGGGCACCGATCGCGTCGAGCGGATCGGTAAAATCGGCCCAGCGCGGCGGCACATCGGCACCATTGGCGGCAAAGGCGCGGGTCTCGCGCTCCCAGCCCGCATAGGGGCGCTGCGCGTCGGCGATCTGGTCGGCGCTCATGCCCGTGAAGAAATTATAGCCCTGATTGAACTGGCGGACATGCTCGAGGCAGAGCCATTGCCAGTCGCCAGGGCCGTCAAATCCAGGCATGCGCGTGCCGGGCGCGCGAAATTCGCCGGGCTCGGGGCAGCCGGGATGCGCGCAGGCCCGTCCGCTCCCTTCCACGCGCCCGTGAAAGCGGCTCTGTTTCCGGCGTCCCTCTTCCTGCTGCTCGCTCAAAACGGCTCCCGATCTTCCTGGACTCGCTTATATAGGGGCGATGACCGCCCCAACCCAAGGCCCCGTGGCCGCAGAAATCGAAGCGCGCCTGACCGCCGCCCTTTCCCCCGCACACCTCGCCGTGATCAACGACAGCGCGAAGCATCGTGGTCATATGGGCGATGACGGCAGCGGCGAATCGCACTTCACCGTAGAGATCGAAAGCGCGGCCTTTGCGGGGCAGACGCGGCTTGCGCGCCAGCGCATGGTGAACCATGCTCTTGGCGACCTGCTGCGCGAACGCGTCCACGCGCTGGCGATCAAGGCGACCGCACCGGGAGAGCGACCGTGACCGAGGACCTGTTCACCCAGACGATCACGCCGGTGACGCACGATCTGGGGGGCTTCAAGGTCCACCGCACGCTGCCCTCGCGGCCCCGGACGATGGTGGGACCCTTCATCTTCTTCGACCAGATGGGCCCTGCGGTGCTCGGCAAGGGTTCGGGCTTCGACGTCCGCCCGCATCCGCACATCAACCTTGCCACGGTCACCTATCTGTTCGCAGGCGCGATCGACCACCGCGATTCGCTCGGCACCTTCCAGACGATCGAACCCGGCGCGGTCAACCTGATGACTGCGGGGCACGGCATCGTCCATTCGGAACGCTCGCCACCGGCGGAGCGCGATGCAGGGCCCGAGCTTTCGGGCATCCAGACCTGGCTCGCGCTGCCCGATGGCAAGGAGGAGGTGGACCCCGCCTTCGAGCATATCGCCAGGGCGGCGCTGCCCGTGATCGAGGCGAATGGCGTGCAGGCGCGCGTCGTGATGGGTACGCTCTGGGGCAAGACCGCGCCGACCACCACCTATGCCCGGACGATCTATGCCGACATCCTGCTCGACCCGGGCGGCCGGATCCCGATCGACGCCGAAGCCGACGAGCGCGCGGTCTATGTCGCGCTGGGCGAGGCGAGTCTTGACGGTCAAAAGCTCGAACCGATGACACTTTATGTGCTCAGGCCCGGCCATCCCGCGACGCTCACATCGGACGCGGGCGGGCGCGTGATGCTGTGCGGTGGCGAGGCATTCGCGACGCGACGGCATGTCTGGTGGAACTTCGTCTCATCGGACCGCGAGCGGATCGAACAGGCAAAACAGGACTGGAACGAGGGCCGCTTTCCCAAGGTGCCGGGCGACGACAAGGAATTCATCCCGATACCCGATGTGCCGAAGACGGTAAGCTATCCCTGATCCCTGTGCTGTCATTCCCGCGGAAGCGGGAATCCAGCGGCTCCGGTCTTTCCGGACAAACCAGTGTTCATGGATTCCCGCTTTCGCGGGAATGACAAAGAGAAAGATCCAGCGGAGAGAGAAATGGCCGATCTGAAGACCCAGCGTTTCGCGCTGCCCACGGGTGTCGAGCTTGACGTGACGCTGGGGGGCGATCCTGCCAATCCGGCGGTCTTCTTCCTCCACGGATTTCCCGAATCGCACCGGACATGGCGGCACCAGTTGCCCGCGCTTGCCGGGGACTATTTCGTGGTGGCGCCCGACCAGCGCGGCTTTGCGCGCTCGTCAAAGCCCGCCGACGTATCGGACTATGCGCCCGACAACACCGTCGCCGACCTGATCGCGCTCGCCGATGCGCTTGGCGTCGGGCAGTTCACGCTGGTCGGGCATGACTGGGGCGGTGCGATCGCGTGGATGGCGGCGCTGAAGCATCCCGAGCGCGTCGCGCGGCTTGCGATCGTCAACGCACCGCACCCGCTGATCTTCCAGCGGACGCTGTTCGACGATATGGCCCAGCGCGAGGCGAGCCAGTATATCCGCGCCTTCCGCAATCCCGGGCTGGAGGCGCACATCGCCAGCATCGGGCTCGAGCAGTTCTTCGACGGCAGCTTCATGAAGCACACCGATTTCGAGAAGATCGCCGACGAGAAGGCGGTCTATCTAGACCAATGGGGACAGCCCGGCGCGATGACCGCGATGCTCAACTGGTATCGCGCCTCGGCGATCATCGTCCCCGCGATGGACGAGACGCCCGAGCGCCCGACGTGGTTGGACGGCCCCTTCCCCGTGCTGCAGATGCCCGTGCTCGTCATCTGGGGCATCGACGACAAGGCGCTGCTGCCCAGCCAGCTCGACGGGCTCGACGCGCTGTGCGCCGATCTGAAGATCGAGAAGGTCGATTCAGGTCACTTCGTCCCGTGGGAGAATCCCGGCGCGGTCACCGAAGCACTCAAGGACTTTCTGAGGGCACGCGTGCCTGCCTAGGTCGTGAACTCTCGAAATCGGGTAATCACTTAGTAGGCCATCGCTCCTGCCGGCCGCGCGGACGTCTAGCCCTAAACCTCTCAAAGGCTACGGGCACCAGCAGTGTTATCGCAAGTAAGATTGCGACGGCACTGACACCCATCCAAGCAAAAGCGACTGTCTCATGCTGAAGAAATGGAGCATCGCCTAAAGCTAGACCGCTGAAAATGCCAGCCCAGCCGCCGACGAATAGAGCGAGTCCGCTATATGCTCGGTGCCTCTGCGAGAATCTCGTCGGCAGATAATACATGAGGCCCAGTAGCGCCATGACGCACAAGGTCCGAAGAAAATCCTGCGTATCCATGTGTCCAGCCTATCACTGACGCGGCAACCACAACGGCAGCTTTCAAGGAAAACTGTTTGCGGGTTGAACGGCGGGCTTTTGGGTCGGGGGCGGACGCTCAAATTCCTCCCCGAGCTTGACTCGGGGAGGGGGACCGCCCGAAGGGCGGTGGAGGGGCGGGAGACCGGCTCAGTGCTGCAACCTGCCCCTCCACCATGCTTCGCAGGGTCCCCCTCCCCAAGCGAGCTTGGGGAGGATCTTACGGCAGATATTGGCTCGCTTCCGGTCATGCCCGATTTATGACGCTGCGGCCTGATCCCGCCATTCGATCCAGGTGCAGTGTGGGTGGGCGTCGGCGAGATGCAGTTCCTCCCCGCCCGGCCATTGCGTCAGCCTGAGCTCATAGGCGCTGCGATCGTCATTGACCTCGAGCCGGAGCCAGCCGAGCGGCGCGTCGTTGGTGGTCTTCGCGCCTTCCTGATCGAGCGCTGTGCGGATGCGCGCGCGCACGCTTTCGGGGAAATATTGCCAGGCGACGCTGTGGTAGAGGACACGCATCGTGCCCGGCGTCACCGGCCCGGCAAGCCGCGCCTCGGTCCAGTCGGCGGCATCGCCACGGTCGACCTGCGGAGGATGGCGCCCGGCAATCGCGAGCGCTGCCTCGATCCGCGCGATGCGCTCGGGCTGGTCGATCCACATATAAGCTATCAGCCGCTCGCGCGCTTCGGCGGTATCGGTCGCGATCGGGGCGATATCGACGCCGCGCGCGGACAGGATGGAGACCGGCGCCGCAGGCGGCGGCGCGCCGCGCCATTCGGGCCTGAAGACCAGTGGCGATGCCGGATCGCCCGCCGTCACGCCTCCGAGGTCGAAACGGTAACGGCCAAGATTGAGGTTGAGCCCCGCGCTCGCGCCGAGTTCGAACAGTTGAAAGGGCAGGCCGAAACGCCGCGCGGCGACGAGCAGCCCCGCCATGATCGCGGCGCTGCGCGCGGTTTCGTTGGTCTGCGGCGGCAGGTTGAGCCAGTCCGCGAGCCAGGCGTCGCGCGCGGCGAGCGCGGCGGCGAGCGCCTTGTGCGCATCATCGGCCTCGCGCGCGTAAAAGGCGCTGAGCTCGGGCACCGCGCCGCTGCGCGCCAGCGCGTGGAGCCCGCCGGCAAGGCGCAAGCCTGTGGCCTCGCCATAGCCCGAATGATCGACGACCTGCAGGATGCGCCGTCCCGTCAGCGTCGTCTCGTCCGCCAGATCCGCGGCGGCATCGATGATCCGCGCGGTGATCGGCGCCGACATCTGGCGGCACGCCTCGGCCTGAGCGCGAAAGGTGGCAAGGACGGTGGACGCAGATTGTGGAACCATGGCTCCAGTTGCCCTATCGCGCCCGCACAAGTAAAGCCGCGAGCGCCATGGCCCAACCCGTCATCATCGCCGTTCCCAAGGGACGGATACTCGAGGAAGCGCTTCCGCTGCTGGCGGAGGTGGGAATCGTGCCCGAGGCGGCGTTCTCGGACGAGAGCAGCCGCGCACTGAGCTTTGCAACGAACCACCCGGGAATCTCGCTCATTCGCGTGCGCGCCTTCGATGTCGCCACCTTCGTCGCGCATGGCGCCGCGCAGCTCGGCATCGTCGGCTCGGACGTGCTGATGGAGTTCGACTATTCCGAGCTCTATGCACCCGTCGACCTTGGCATCGGCCATTGCCGCCTTTCGGTCGCCGAGCCCGCCGATCTCGCCAGCCGCGACGATCCGCGCAGTTGGAGCCATGTCCGCGTCGCGACCAAATATCCCAATCTGACGCGCAGGCATTTCGAGGCGCGCGGCGTCCAGGCCGAATGCGTCAAATTGAATGGCGCGATGGAACTGGCGCCAATGCTCGGCCTGTCGAGCCGCATCGTCGACCTCGTCTCCTCAGGCAAGACCCTGAAGGAGAACGGGCTGGTCGAGGTCGAGGTGATCACGCACGTCTCGGCGCGGCTGATCGTCAACCGCGCCGCCTTCAAGATGCGTGCGGCCGAGGTCGCGCCGCTGGTCGACGCATTCCGCAAGGCTGCGGGAGGCAAGGATGCCGCTTAGGCTCGACGCGCGCGATCCGGGCTTCGCTGATGCCTTTTCGGCACTGGTCGATGCGCGGCGCGAAAGCGATGCCGATGTCTCGCGCGATGTGGCCGCGATCCTTGGGCGCGTCCGCGCCGAGGGCGACGCCGCGATCCACGCGTTGACACTGCAATTCGATCGCCACGATCTCGATACCACGGGCTGGCGGGTGTCGGCGGAGGAATGCCGTGCGACGCTCGACGGCCTCGATCGCGAACTGCGCATCGCGCTCGAACTCGCGGCGCAGCGCATCGGTGACTTCCATGCCCGGCAAAAGCCGCAGGACAGCGAGAGCGTCGACAGCGCGGGCGTGCGCCTCGGCTCGCGCTGGCGCGGGGTCGATGCCGCGGGCGTCTATGTGCCCGGCGGCCGCGCGGCCTATCCCTCTTCGGTGCTGATGAACGCGATCCCCGCAAAGGTCGCCGGAGTCGAGCGGCTGGTGATGGTGACGCCTGCGCCCGACGGCGCCGTCAATCCGCTGGTGCTCGCCGCGGCGTCGCTTGTGGGCGTCGATGAGGTCTGGCGCATCGGCGGCGCGCAGGCGATCGCCGCGCTTGCCTATGGCACCGACCGCATCCGGCCGGTCGACGTCGTGACCGGCCCCGGCAATGCCTGGGTCGCCGAGGCCAAGCGCCAGCTCTACGGCGTGGTCGGCATCGACATGGTCGCTGGCCCGTCCGAAATCGTCGTCGTCGCCGACGGCGCCAACAACCCCGACTGGATCGCCGCCGACCTGCTCAGCCAGGCCGAGCATGACCCGACCAGCCAGTCGATCCTCTTCACCGACGATGCGGGCTTTGCCGGTCGCGTCGCGGAGGCCGTCGAGCGCGCGCTCGGCCAGCTCGCCACCGAAGCGACCGCGCGGACGAGCTGGTCCGACAATGGCGCGATCGTCGTGGTGCCGACGCTTGCCGACGCGATCCCGCTGGTCGACCGGCTTGCGCCCGAGCATCTCGAGCTTGCGGTCGAGGATCCGCAGCCGCTGTTCGATCGCGTCCGGCATGCCGGCTCGGTCTTCCTCGGTCGGCATACCCCCGAGGCCGTCGGCGATTATGTCGCCGGCCCCAACCACGTGCTGCCTACCGGCCGCCGTGCGCGCTTCTCGTCGGGCCTTTCGGTGCTCGACTTCATGAAGCGCACCAGTTTTCTCGCGTGCGACCAAAGCTCGCTCGCAAAGATCGGCCCCGCCGCGGTCGCCCTCGCGGGCGCCGAGGGGCTTCCCGCCCACGCCCTTTCCGTTGGAATCCGCCTGAAATGACACGATCCAAAGCCCGTTCCGCCGCCCGCCTCGCCGCGGTCCAGGCGCTTTACCAGCTCGAGATGGAAAAGACGCCGCTCGCGGCGCTGCTCCACGAATTCCACCTGCACCGGCTCGGCGCGACGATCGAGGATGTCGAATATGCCGATGCCGAGGTGGATTTCTTCGACGATGTCGTGAAGGGCGTCGACGCGCGCCGTGACGAGATCGACTCGCTGGTCGGCAGCAAGCTCGCCGAGGGCTGGTCGCTCGCGCGGCTCGACCGGCCGATGCGCCAGATCCTGCGCGCGGGCGCCTATGAACTGCTCGCGCGCGCCGACGTGCCGACCGCGAGTGTCATTAATGAATATCTCGACGTCGCGCACGCCTTTTACGACAAGCGCGAGACAGGCTTCGTCAACGGCCTGCTCGACGCCATCGCGAAGGATGTGCGGGGTTGACCTGCCCACCCTCCCCTTGGATGGGAGGGTAATGAGCGAGACCACCTTCATTGCCGCCTTGCGCGCGCTCGCGGCGCATCCTGCCGCGCGCGGGCTGATGGACGATGCCGCGGTGCTCGACATTGGCGGCGCGGCAATCGTGCTGACGCACGACTCGATCGTCGAGGGTGTGCACTTCCTGCCTTCCGATCCGCCCGAGGACGTCGCGTGGAAGCTGGTGGCGGTCAATCTCTCCGATCTCGGGGGCAAGGGCGCACGGCCGCTGGGCGTGCTGGCGAGCTATTGCCTGACCGGCGACGATGCGTGGGACGCGGGCTTCGTGCGCGGGCTGCGCGACGTGCTCGCGGCGCATGACACGCCCTTGCTGGGCGGGGACACCGTGTCGCTGCCCCGCGGCGCTCCGCGCGTGCTCGGGCTGACCGCAATCGGGCGCGCGGAGGGCGGAGCGCCACCCCGCAGCGGCGCGCAGGCGGGCGATGCGCTCTGGGTCACGGGCACGATAGGCGATGCAGGCCTTGGGCTCGCATTGTTGCAGGCGGGAGAGACCACCCCCGAGGCGCCGATCGCCGCCTATCGCCGCCCCCGGCCCCTGCTCTCCGAAGGCAGCGCTCTCGCGCCGCACGTCCATGCAATGATGGACGTCTCCGACGGGCTGCTCCTCGACGCATGGCGCATGGCGGAGGCGAGCGGGCTGTCGCTCACCATCGATCTCGATGCGGTTCCGCTGTCCGAAGACGTCGCAGCCCGACCCCGGAACACGCGCGCGCTCCGTCTTGAAGCCAGCACTGCAGGCGACGATTACCAGCTGCTATTCGCGCTTGCGCCCGGCGCGGTGCCCAAGGTGCCCGCCACGCGCGTTGGCCGCTTTTCGCGAGGCGCAGGACTGGTGCTGACCGATCGCGAAGGCCCCGTCCCGCTGCCCGAAAAGCTCGGATATCTCCACGGCGGAACCAAATAACCGCGCGCGCTTGCCTAATCGCGAATAGCCCCCCATACCTTTGCCCTGAGCCCGAAAAACAAAATTACCGGGCCGATATTCTTGAAGTCTCGCCGTAGTTTCCAAGAATAAAGGGGAAGGATACCGGATGACCGTAGTCACCATATCCATAGCGTGCGGCCTCGTGGCCGTGCTCTATGGCTTCATAACCAGTCGCCAGGTTCTGGCTGCCCCGGCGGGCAGCGAAAAGATGCAGGAAATCGCAGGCGCCATTCAGGAAGGCGCAAAGGCCTATCTGGGCCGGCAATATCGCACCATCGCCATGGTCGGCATCGTGGTTGCGATCCTCGTCACCTATTTCCTCGGCCTCACCGCGGGCGTGGGCTTTCTGATCGGCGCCTTCCTGTCGGGTCTGACGGGCTTTGTAGGCATGAACGTGTCGGTCCGCTCGAACGTGCGCACGGCTGAAGCCGCGCGCAGCAGCTTGCAGGGCGGCCTGACCGTGGCCTTCAGGGCGGGCGCGATCACGGGCATGCTCGTGGTGGGTCTCGCGCTGCTCGCGATCTCGGTGTTCTTTTGGTACCTCACCGGCCCCGCGGGCTATCTGCCCGACGATCGGCTCGTCATCGACTCGCTCGTGGCGCTGGCCTTTGGCGCATCGCTGATTTCGATCTTCGCGCGTCTCGGCGGCGGCATCTTCACCAAGGCGGCTGACGTCGGCGCCGATCTTGTCGGCAAGGTGGAAGTGGGCATCCCCGAGGACGATCCGCGCAACCCCGCGGTGATCGCGGACAATGTCGGCGACAATGTCGGCGACTGCGCGGGCATGGCCGCCGACCTGTTCGAGACCTATGTCGTCACCGTGGGTGCGACGATGGTGCTCACCGCGCTGCTCGTCCAGACGGGCGGCGAGGAACTGATGCAGCTGATGAGCCTGCCGCTCGCGATCGGGGGCGTCTGCATCATCACCTCGATCATCGGCACCTATATGGTGCGGCTGGGCAGCAGCCAGTCGATCATGGGCGCGCTCTACAAGGGCTTCTTGACCACCGCGATCCTCTCCGTGCCCGCGATCTACTATGTCACCTGGCAGACGCTAGGCGATATGAACGCGCCCATCGGCGGTGGACTGACCGGTGAAGGCGCCTTTTCGGGCATGGACCTGTTCTGGTCGATGATCGTTGGTCTGGGCGTCACCGGCCTTATCGTGTGGATCACCGAATATTATACCGGGACCAACTTCCGCCCGGTCCGCTCGATCGCCAAGGCTTCGGAGACGGGCCACGGCACCAACGTGATCCAGGGCCTTGCGGTCTCGCTCGAATCGACCGCGCTGCCGACGCTCGTCATCGTCGCGGGGATCATCGTCAGCTATTCGCTGGCGGGCCTGATCGGGATCGCCTTCGCGGCGACCGCGATGCTTGCGCTGGCGGGCATGGTCGTGGCGCTGGATGCTTACGGTCCTGTCACAGACAATGCCGGCGGCATCGCCGAGATGGCGGGGCTCGACGACAGCGTACGCGAGAAGACCGACGCCCTCGACGCGGTGGGCAACACCACCAAGGCGGTGACCAAGGGCTATGCGATCGGATCGGCGGGTCTGGCGGCGCTCGTGCTGTTCAGCGCCTACACCACTGACCTTCGCGAGTTCTTCCCCGACCTGCAGGTGAGCTTCAGCCTCGAGAACCCCTATGTGATCGTGGGGCTGCTGCTCGGCGCGCTGCTGCCCTATCTGTTCGGGGCGATGGGGATGACCGCGGTGGGCCGCGCTGCTGGCGACGTCGTCAAGGACGTGCGCGAGCAGTTCGCGAGCAACAAGGGCATCATGGACGGCACCAGCCGACCCGATTACGCCCGCACCGTGGACCTCGTCACCAAGGCCGCGATCAAGGAGATGATCATCCCCTCGCTGCTGCCGGTGCTGGCGCCGATCGTGGTCTATTTCGCGATCACAGCGGTCGCGGGGCAAGCCAATGGCTTTGCCGCGCTGGGTGCATTGCTGCTGGGCGTCATCGTCTCGGGCCTGTTCGTCGCGATCTCAATGACCTCGGGCGGCGGCGCTTGGGACAATGCCAAGAAGTTCATCGAGGACGGCAATCACGGCGGCAAGGGCAGCGAAGCCCACAAGGCCGCGGTGACGGGCGACACCGTGGGCGATCCCTACAAGGACACCGCGGGGCCCGCGGTGAACCCGATGATCAAGATCACCAACATCGTCGCGCTGCTGCTGCTCGCGGCGTTGGCGCACGCGGCCGCCTGACCCGCAGGCCCGAGCGTTTCATGCCCCGCCGGAGCAGTCCGGCGGGGCCTTTTTTTTGCGCCCGTGTCCGAAATCGGACGAAGGTCAGGAAAGTCAGCCTCGCGGGGAAAATCCGCTCACTCAATCTGGCGATATCGATCGATCCCTTCGATCAATGTCCACTTCGCATTCTGCACGGTTCAAGGAGCCAGTCGTGCAGCGAGCGTGACAGGAGGCGGGCGTGTAGGACAGTGTTATTTTTGGGGATTTAGACGCAGTTGCGGCCGCTAATTCCTCCCCGGTACGGGGAGGTGGCAGCCCGCAGGGCTGACGGAGGGGCTGCGCTGTAGCGGAGGTGCTCGTGTCAGCCCCTCCACCATGCTCCGCATGGTCCCCCTCCCCGTGCCGGGGAGGAATTAAGACGTTCGCTCCCCACCCCATTGCTCCCATGGCCGTGTGCGCCGCGATAAGATCCGTCGACAATTTCAGCGCGGCCGTTTTTTGCCGCTTGCGCAGACCGCGATCCATTCCTAGCCTTATGCGACTGTTTCCGGGGGGAATTCATGAAGATACATAACATGGCGGCCGCGCTGCTCGCGGCCGGATCGGTCATGTCGGGCGCGCTGGCCCAGGGCCAGGGCCAAGCCGTAGTGAGCGCCCAGCGGCCGCTCGAGGATTTTGCCGAGCTCCCCTATGTATCGGGGCCGCAGCTTTCGCCGGACGGCAAGCGCGTGGCGGCCAAGGTTTCGATCAACGGCCAACAGGCGCTTGCGATCCTTTCGCTGTTCGATCCCGATGCCAAACCGGCGATCGTGAGCATGGGCGACAGCGATCTGAACCGCTGGCGCTGGGTCAACGACCAGTGGCTCGTCATTGGCGTGGGCGCAGTCAGCAACGTCATGGGTGATGACTGGTATCTGAGACGCATCGCCGGGGTCAGCGCCGATGGCAAGACGATCAACCCGATCGCGTTTCGCGAGGCGGCGCAGAATGCCGACGATGTGATCTGGGTCGCTGAGGACGGCACCCCTCGGCTGCTGCTCTCGCTGCAGACCTCGATCTACAGCAACCGGCCCGGATTCTGGCCGAACGTCGTCGAGGTCGATGTGTCGACCGGCCGAATGAGCACACGCCTGCAGGGGCGTGAAGGCGTGATGAACTGGTACGCCGACGGTGCCGGCGTGGTCCGCATGGGACATGGCTATAGCGACACCAAACGCACGGCCCGCCTGCTCTATCGCGATGCCGACAACAAGGCCTTCAGCGTGCTCGACCGCGCTGATCACCGCAAGGACGAGGCGCTGACGATGCCCGCATTGTTCCTCGCCGAATCGGGCAAGGCACTCGCCTGGAGCTCCGAGGACGGACGCCAGGCGCTGCGCAAGCTCGATCTCGCCACGCTGGCGACGGGTGAAAAGATATTCTCGGTGCCGGGCCATGACCTTGACGCCGTCATCCCCAACCGTACACGCGATGGGCTTGCCGGCGTGCGTTACACCGATACGCGCGAACGCGTGCACTGGTTCGATCCCGCACTGACCAAGGTGCAGGCGCAGCTGGATCAGGCGGTCGGCGGCGACCGTACCGCCGAGATCATTTCGATGAGCCGCGACCAGCAGAGGATGATCGTCCTTGTCGGCGGCCCCGATCGGCCTGGCACCTATTATTATTTCAACACCGCTGACGGCGCGATGCAGCGCTTCGGCCATGTCAGCAGCAAGCTCAAGGGCCGCTACGCCCCGGTCAGCACGATCCGTTACAAGGCCCGTGACGGCCTCGAAATTCCCGCGATCCTGACGCTTCCAGCAGGTCGCGAGGCGAAGAACCTGCCGTTGATCGTCATGCCGCACGGCGGCCCCGCGGCGCGCGATGAAGAGCGTTGGGACTGGGAAGCGCAGTTCCTCGCCAATCGCGGCTATGCGGTCGTCCAGCCCAATTACCGCGGATCGACGGGCTATGGGGAGGCCTTTCGCGAAAAAGGTGACGGCGAATGGGGCCTGAAGATGCAGGATGACCTCAACGACGCGGTCACGCACCTGGCGCAACAGGGCATTGCCGATCCCAAGCGCGTCTGCATGGTCGGCAGCTCCTATGGCGGCTATGCGGCGATGCGCGCGGCGCAGCGCGACGGCGCGCTGTATCGCTGCGCGGTGTCCTTTGCGGGCGTCTCCGATCTGGCCCGCCTCGCCCGCTATGACAGAAGCAGCTTTCTTTACGGAAAAACCTACGAGGATTCGCTGAAGGAAAAGGCGCCCGATTTCGCTGCGGTCTCGCCCCTGAATTTTCCCGAGCAGTTCTCGGCGCCGATGCTGCTCGTCCACGGCAAGGCCGATCGCCGCGTCCCCGTCAAGCAGTCGCGCGAGATGGCGGAGAAACTGCGCAAGGCGGGCAAGGCGGTACGCTATGTCGAGCAGCCGCTCGGCGATCACCATTTTTCACGCGAGCAAGACCGTGTGCAGTATCTGCAGGAACTGGAAACCTTCCTGAGGGCGCACAATCCGGCGTGACATTCCGGGCGGCGGCGCGTTTCGGCACCGCCGCCTGGTGACGGGCTTGCGGCCACGCGCAGCGGCGCATCTTCCCCGCTTGCCCTCTGCGCGCTTCCGCACTATATCGGCGGCACTTCTCGACATCGGTAACAATGGCGAGGTCGGGGCCAGAAGGCTCCGGCGCCAAAGCCGCATGTTCAAGCACGGAGCCCAAATGGCCGATATTGATGCGTTGACCAGCCTGATCGAACCCGAAGCCAAGGCGCTCGGGTTTGCGCTGGTGCGCGTCAAGTTCTTCGGCGGCGAGGGCGACCGGACGCTGCAGATCATGGCCGAGCGGCCCGATACGCGCCAGCTGACGATCGACGATTGCGCGGCGCTGTCGCGGCGGATTTCGGACAGGTTCGATGCGCTCGAGGCCGAGGGGCGCGATCCGATCGACGAGGCCTATCGGCTCGAGGTCAGCTCGCCGGGGATCGACCGCCCGCTGACGCGGCTCCAGGATTTCGCCGACTGGGCGGGCCACGAGGCGCGGCTGAGTCTGATCGAGCCGCAGGACAAGCGCAAGCAGCTGACCGGCCCGATCAAGGGAATCGATGGCGAAACCATCGTGATTGACGTAAACAAGCATGGCGAAATGCGCGTGGCGTTCGCCAATATCCACAGCGCCAAGCTGGTGATGACCGACAGGCTCATCGCGGCGACCGCCCCCCTCTCAGCCGAGGGTGCGGACAGCATTCAGGTAGAAGGACAGGACTGAGACCATGGCCACCGCCATTTCCGCCAACAAGGCCGAGCTGATTGCCATCGCGAACGCCGTCGCATCGGAAAAGATGATCGACAAGGCGATCGTCATCGAGGCGATGGAGGACGCGATCCAGCGCGCCGCACGCGCGCGTTATGGCGCCGAGAACGACATCCGCGCCAAGCTCGATCCCAATACCGGCGATCTTCGCCTGTGGCGCGTCGTCGAGGTGGTCGAGGCGGTCGACGACTATTTCAAGCAGGTCGACGTCAAGGGCGCGCAGAAGCTGCAGAAGGATGCGGCGGTTGGCGACTATATCGTCGATCCGCTGCCCCCGATCGAATTCGGCCGCATCGCCGCGCAGGCCGCCAAGCAGGTGATCTTCCAGAAGGTCCGCGATGCCGAGCGCGAGCGCCAGTATGAAGAATTCAAGGATCGCGCGAGCGAGATCATCACGGGCGTGGTGAAGCGCGTCGAGTTCGGCCATGTCGTCGTCGACCTTGGCCGCGCCGAGGGCGTCATCCGCCGTGACCAGCAGATCCCGCGCGAAGTCGTCCGCGTCGGCGACCGCGTCCGCTCGCTGATCCTCAACGTCCGCCGCGAGAACCGCGGCCCGCAGATCTTCCTCAGCCGCGCGCACCCCGACTTCATGAAGAAGCTGTTCGCGCAGGAAGTGCCCGAAATCTACGACGGCATCATCGAGATCAAGGCCGCGGCCCGCGATCCGGGCTCGCGCGCCAAGATCGGCGTCATCAGCCATGACAGCAGCATTGACCCCGTCGGTGCGTGCGTCGGCATGAAGGGCAGCCGCGTCCAGGCGGTCGTCCAGGAAATGCAGGGCGAGAAGATCGACATCATCCCCTGGAGCGAGGACACCGCGACCTTCGTCGTCAACGCGCTCCAGCCCGCCAATGTCAGCCGCGTCGTCATCGACGAGGAAGAGGACCGGATCGAGGTCGTCGTGCCCGACGACCAGCTCAGCCTTGCGATCGGCCGCCGCGGCCAGAATGTCCGTCTAGCCAGCCAGCTGACCGCCAAGGCGATCGACATCATGACCGAGGCCGATGCCAGCGAGAAGCGTCAGCGCGAGTTCGTCGAGCGTTCGGAGATGTTCCAGAACGAGCTCGACGTCGACGAGACGCTGGCCCAGCTGCTTGTCGCCGAGGGCTTCGGTGCGCTCGAGGAAGTCGCCTATGTCGAGGTCGAGGAGCTTTCCACGATCGAGGGCTTTGACGAGGAACTCGCCGCCGAGCTGCAGAACCGCGCGCAGGAAGCGCTCGAACGCCGCGAGGAAGCGAACCGTCAGGAACGCCGCGATCTCGGCGTCGAGGATGCGCTCGCCGAAATGCCCTATCTGACCGAGGCAATGCTCGTCACGCTCGGCAAGGCCGGAATCCGGACACTCGACGATCTGGCCGACCTCGCCACCGACGAGCTCATCCAGAAGAAGCGCGCCGAGCCCCGGCGCGGCCGCGAAGGGCGCAGCGAGGACAAGGGCGGCGTGCTCGCCGAATATGGCCTGAGCGAAGAGCAGGGCAACGAGATCATCATGGCCGCGCGCGCGCACTGGTTCGAGGACGAGAGCGCCGAAGGTACTGGGGAGGACGCAGTTGCGGATACCTCCCAATGAGACGCTAGGACGGCAATTCAGGCAGCCGACTTTCCTGAACCCCTCCCTTTCAAGGGAGGGGCAAGGGGTGGGTGAGCGATCCGATCGGCTCGACGCCGATTGGAGCGCTTTCTTGCACGTGGGGAAACGGGGCTCGCTACGCTCGCCACCCACCCCCGTCCCCTCCCTTGGAAGGGAGGGGTGAAATGAGCGAGAACTCTCGACGCTGCATATTAAGCGGTGAGAAGGACGCGCGCGACGGCCTGATCCGGCTGGCGCTCGGTCCCGATGGCATGGTCGCGCCCGACGTGCGCGCACGTGCCCCGGGGCGCGGCGCCTGGATCGGGGTGACGCGCGCCGAGCTCGATCAGGCCAACGCCAAGGGCAGGCTGAAGGGTGCGCTCGCGCGCGCCTTCAAGTCGGGCGAGGTCTCCGCGCCCGCCGACCTGGGCGCGCGAATCGAGGACGCCTTGCGTCAGGATGCGCTCAACCGGCTGGGGCTGGAGGCGCGTTCGGGCAAGCTGCTGACGGGCTCGGAAAAGATAGAGGCGGCCGCGCGCAGCGGGCAGGTACGCCTGTTGATGCACGCCGCCGACGCCGGAATCGACGGCAACCGCAAGCTCGACCAGGCATGGCGCGTCGGATCGGGGCGCGAGGGCAGCGCGGAACGGGGCATGGTATTGCCGGTTTCGCGCACTATATTGTCCTTGGCATTGGGGCGCGAAAATGTGGTACACATCGCGCTCACCGATCGGGCCGCTGCGGAGCGGGTAGCGCAAGCGGTATCCCGCTGGCGTGATTTTATCGGAAGTGAGGCCGAGGCCGAACCTTGCGCAAATTCTGCGCAGGGTCCATCGGCGCTGAATGCGCATGACGGCGACGGCATGGGTGAAGACGAAGGATTTGAGATCAGTCGATGAGTGACACGGACAACGAAAAGCCGAAACTGGGCATGCGCGCGCCGCTGGGTCTCAAGCGCACCGTGGAGACCGGCAAGGTGAAGCAGAGCTTCAGCCATGGCCGGTCGAACACCGTCGTGGTCGAGGTCAAGCGCCGTCGTATCCTGGGCAAGCCCGGCGAGGCCGAGGCCTCCCACGTCGAAGAGGCGCCTGCGGCACCCGCTGCCCCCGCCCCCGCCGCTGCTGCGC
>NZ_JBYSXE010000056.1:0-27166 GCF_058781925.1 Sphingobium sp. FW306-1B-F04DB
CCGCAGACGAAATCCTCGCCTCCGTCAAACGCTTCTGCCAAAAAACAATGAGCCGAACTTCAGATTCAGATGACTAGTTCCGCAGAGTGGTGACACGGGTCGATTTTGAATCGGCTTGGCTCTTCTGTCCAGATGCGGGCGACATATTCGTAGGGCGTTGCGGCCTCCAAGGTTCCAGAGGATAAGGTCATTGCCACGTCGACCTCGGTTAACGTCGGCCGTTCGATCGTCGAACCACACATCCCAAAACGGGGCCGCTGGTTCAGCTAATCGCGCGGGGGCTGGAATTGGCGTGGTGATGCGTTAGCTGACCCAGTCACATCGAGGCAACGACTACGGTTGCAGCTCAACAATCTGGCCAGCGTTGATCCGCCAATCGAGATGGAAGCCGCCGCGAACGTTGTCCTGCATGATCGAGGGCGCCGCCATCGAAAAATCACTTTGCGGCGTCAAAAAATGATCGCAACGGCTATAAGTAAAAGGATCAAGCCACCTACGCTAATGCCGACGGTGCGGTTCATCTAATTTCTCCTTGGCATAGAGAGTACTTCAACTTGCGGGGATCGTTTCTGTTCCGCACTGAGCAGGAGAGCGTGACGCCGTCAGCAATGCCCCGGAGGTTTACCGCGGCGGGGCGCGGATCAAATGACGTCCTCGTCATGTGAGCTGCCTTCGATTCAGGTTCAGATTTTTCGAAAGATGACCGCTCTCGGTCGGCTCCCCCTTCGGGCAATAAGGGTGGAGTAGCGGACATTGGAAGCGGCGTCGCGCCAAGACAGCGAGCGGACCCATTGCGGACATCAATCTCGTGTCAACATTGTTCCAATTGCTGCTCTTACCGGTCGGCCCCGCCACACGCCAAAGCCGCTATTCTGGGGGATTCCGGCGCCTGCCTGCCGCCCGATGTGCGCAAATGCGAATTGATGCCGGCTTGATCCTGCGGTGTGGTATGATTGGACATCATCCGACATTTTTCCAAGCGTCCAGTGACTGAGAGACCACCGCGCTCCCGCTTGAGTCGGGAGCGACATGATGAAACTTCAACATTTCCCCAGATGGGGTTCCTCCACCATCAAGATGATCGGCATCGCGGCGCAAAGCCTCGTAGCGCCGGCCCGGTTCGCATGGCGGGCGCTGCGTCGGTCTCGAACCGGGCCCAGACAGGATGATGACCAGGTTCTGGAAGGCATGCTCGCAAGGCGCGGCAAGGATCGGTCGGTTCGACGGGATCTGGACTATGCCGTGGACGCGTGGATGAACGAAGGCGGCGCGAACGTCGGGAGGCTCTCATGACGGTCCGCACCCGGCGGTCTTCCGCGACCTTCACTCGGCCATTTCTTCTCAAGACATTCACCGAACCACATTCCGCGGGGACTTTCGATGTGGAAACCGACGAAATGGCGTTGGATGTCAATGGTCGCCTTGCTTGGCGCCGGATCGGCACGCTCATCACATTGCGAGACGGAACCAGTTCGCGCACATGCTCGATCGATCCCGCTGACCTGCACGCAGCGCTTGCGCGTGACCGGAGCCCAATAGGCGGAGATTGATCATGGACGACGTTCAGAAAAGTCAAGGCGATCAGCGGCTGCCAGCCAGCGAGCAGGCATCAGCGCAGATGAAACGCTATGGAATCACGCGTATTCCAACCGAATATTTCGAATATGGCGGCTATCGCTACACAAACTTGACCGACGTCCTCGTCATGTGAGCGGACATCGTTCTACGGGCGTCGGCTGGCGATGACACCACATTCGTCTTACATTCCGTGCGTGAACGAACCGGCGAAACGCGCACCTTTCCCACCTGCAATACGCCCGGCGACGGACGCCGACGTGCTGCCTATGGCGAAAGTGCACATCGCCGCCTGGCGCGAGACCTACCCCGGCCTGCTGCCGGATGCCATGCTGACCGGGCTCTCGATTGCGGATCAAGCCATACGCTGGCAGCGCATGCTGGACCGGCCCAAGGCTTGGGACGGAGCCATCGCGTTCGTCGCCGACCAGGATGGCTCGGTTGTTGGCTACGGATCTTGCAATGTGCAGCGCACGCCGCTCCTGCGCAATCGTGGCTTCACCGGCGAGATCAGCGAGCTCTACGTACTCCGCTGCGCTCAGAGGCAGGGTGCCGGGTCCGGTCTGATGAAGGCCATGGCGGGTGCCCTGCTCGAGCGCGGCCATGATGCGGTGAGCCTGTGGGTGCTCGAGCAGAACAGATCCGCACGGCGCTTCTACGAAAACCTCGGCGGCACGCCCATCGCCGAGAAGCGCACAGGCCTGCTCGAGGTCGCCTATGGCTGGCGCGACCTTGGGCGGCTACTATCCATTGGCGCCGATTAGCGCCGTCCATGGCCTATGAACCGACGGTTCAATGCGATTATCCCGAATTTGTCCAGGCGGCCGAGCGCCGAGCAATCCATCGGGCCGCCTTGCTTGGCGCGTAAAATGACGCTATATTGCGTCAGAATTGCTGTGATGAGGAATGTGTTATGAGCTTGGCACAATATGCAGATGACGGCCTTCTTGCTCCGGTCAAGATCGCCACTGCATTCCGCACGACCACCGAAGAAGTCGCCCGATCGGCCGGACTCGGGCGTGACGCCATTCAACGCCGCGATCGAATGCGCTCCGACAAGACGCAACGCCGCCTTCGCGAGATGGTCGAAGTCGTCAACAAAGTGGAACCTCGCTTCGGCAGCGCCTTGATGGCCTATGCCTGGTATCGCTCGGAACCACTGCCCGGGTTTTCCGGCCGGACTGCGATGCAGTTGGTCAAAGAAGGCCGAACAGACGAGGTGCTGGAATTCATCGACGCTGTCGACGCTGGCGTCTACGCCTGACGGCTCGCATGGATTATCGAGATAAGCTCTATCGAGCTGTGAATCCGGTCTATGCAAGCGACCCGCTCTCTGGCCGTGGCGCCGAGCTCTATGGGGGGCGGTTCAACCCGAAAGGGATGCCCGCCCTTTATTGCTCACTCACCATCTTGACCGCGATCAAGGAAGCGAACCAATCTGGTACCTTACAGCCCACAACGCTGGTTTCCTACAACGCTGACATCGCGAACATCTTCAATGGGCAAGATGATAGCGCGCTCAAGCCCTACGGGATGAGCGCGGCCGCGCTCGCGGATGCCGGCTGGCGGGACAAGATGAAGCTCCACGGCAAAGCTCCGACGCAGATATTTGCAGAGAGTCTTGTGGCTGAGGGCTTCAATGGCATGCAGGTTCGAAGCTATGCTGCCGGCGCATCGGTCGACGACCTCAATCTTGTCATCTGGAAATGGGGCAATACACTGCCAACGCTGCTCACGCTAATCGACGACGAAAATCGTCTCAAAGCCCCCCTCACACCCCCTAATATAACCAATACAGAGGCGGCAGCATTGTCTCGCCAGGCAGCGGCGTTGACCTCTACTTTGTCCATCCATTCGGGATAAAAGGTCGGGTTTCGATTAGACCAGCCTGTCACCGTCCCAGCTGACCTGCCCCGGGTAATTTCCTCCAGTTGCGATTAGCGTCCGCTGAGGAGGGAGAGCCGTCCATCCCATTAATTGGAAGGCCAAGTATGGGGGGCTCGAGGTGTCGGAGGCCGGGAGGCTGCGACAACTTGAGGAGGAAGACGCCCGGCTGAAGAAGCTGCTGGCCGATCAGATGTTGGATGCGGCCGCGCTTCGTGAGCTTCTGTCAAAAAAGTGGTAGGGCCCGCCGCTCAGCGCGAAGCCGCGAGATTGAAGTTTATTCTGCTGTCCGTGGAAAATTTAGGGTTCGGTAGTGGTTCTCCCTATTATGGAGAACGCCGCCGATCGCCATGCCTCGGACCGGGGAAAGACTTTGATCGGCAGCTATGTTCTTCCGATCGCTACACAAACTTCCCAAGCAATGGCGCTAACGGGTTACCTGCGCCGCCTCAGCCGCACGCTCGACGATGTCATCGTGGTCGATGGCTCTTCCGAAAAGGTGTTCGACGCACATTCCCGCGCCTGGTCGGGTCACGTCCGACATATCCGCCCCCAGATACAGACCACGAACGGAAAGGTGGGAGGCGTGATGACGGGCGTCTCGGCGGCATATCACGACCACGTCCTCATCGCAGACGACGACGTGCGCTACAGGCGGGCAGAAGTCATCCGGATGCTGACCCTGTTGCAGGAATATGAGGTGGTGAGACCGCAGAACGTGTTCCGCCCCATGCCCTGGCATGCGCGCTGGGATACGGCGCGCAGCCTCCTGAACCGCCTGGGAGACGGGGATTGGCCCGGTACGCTCGGTATCCGCCGGTCGGTTCTGCTCGATGCGGGGGGTTATTCAGGCGAGGTGCTCTTCGAGAATCTGGAGCTGGTTCGCACAATCAAGGCAGCCGGGGGACGCGAGGCATCGCCGCTCGATCTTTTCGTAGTGCGCCGCCCGCCTGACGCACGGCACTTCTTTTCGCAACGCATTCGTCAGGCTTATGACGAATGGGCACGGCCGGGGCACTTTGCGGCGCAGTTGGCGCTTTTGCCTGGGGCATTGCTTATCGGTGGGTTTGGCGGCCCGGTCGCCCTCGTGGTGGTTGCCGCTTGCAGCGTAGTCGCGGCAGAAATAGGTCGCCGGAGAGGACGGGGACGAACTGCCTTCCCCGCGAGCAGCGCACTTTGGGCTCCGGCATGGCTCGCCGAACGGGCAGTGACCGCGTGGATGGCGTTGGGGACGCGACTTCTCCGTGGCGGCGTACGCTATCGCGCGACGCGACTGAAGTACGCGGCCACCCCGCGAAGCTTGCTTGAGCGTAAAATAAGGACAGCGTGCCAGGCGAAAGCATCACGGCGGTCCGCCGACAACGCAGAAGGGGCGGAGGCATAAATCCTTCGCAGTGCGTCCCGTGTGCGCTGACTCTCACTCCGGACCGTCAAGGACCACACGGGCAGACATTTTAGAACGGTCCGCGCCCGGTTCGTCTGGATTATCGGCCGCGCTCTTTATCCCTTCTTCAAAGTTGCTCCAAATCTGATCAAGGGCGAAGGCGGCGCAGGTTTTGCCAAGGGATCAGCATTCAGCCCTGATCGTCCGGCTAAGGAACGCGCTTGGGCGGACCCGGGTGATCATCCTGTTGGACGGCCGCGCGTGTCGTGATTCGATCGGTGCTCAAGGAAGAAACGCAGCATCTCGCGCGAAGCATCAGGGCCGCTGGGGTCGGTGTAAGATCCGGAGTTGGTCCCGCCGGACCAGGCATGCCCGGCGCCGTGGATTGTCCATTGCTCGATCAGAACTTGCCCTTCGTCATTGGCACTTGTTTCGCGCGTGTATCTGCGGCCTCCGGCGCTGCGGCCGGTTTCGGTGCTGGTCTGGAGGGAACCATTAGTCGCGGCGAAAGCCGCTGCAATGATCTCGCGGCTATTAATCTCGTGCACGGTGGTATCACGATCGCCGTGGAAGGTTACGACCGGGACGAAGCGGTTGCCGTTCGTTGTAGAACCCGCGCCGCCGCCGCTTCGCATCGCCCTTAACGCGCTCGGCAAGTCGCGCGCAGCTCCGCAGGCCAGCCCCGAATGGACGCCAACTGCGGCATAAAGGTCGGGATAGGCGGCGCCCATGATCGCGGCCGTCGCCCCGCCCGCCGACAATCCCGCGACATAGACGCGGGCGGGGTCTGCGTGCTGGTCAGCGATCACCTGGCGGGTGACCCCGGCTATGAGCGCCGGCTCGCCTTTGTCACGCCGTTGATCGGCCGGTCTGAACCAGTTCCAGCATTTCTGCGGGTTCGCTGCCGTTGATTGGCTGGGGTAAGCAACCAGGAAGCCGCGCTCGTCGGCGAGCCGGTTCATGTTGGTCCCACGCGCGAAATCCTCCGCAGACTGAGTGCAGCCGTGCAGCATGACGACGAGCGGCATCCCCGGGGTGGCGCCGGCCGGGATATACATGAGATAGCCCAGCCTGCCTGCCGGGCCGGCGTAGGCCTGCTGCTCGAAGGTGCCCGCAACACCACCCGTGCGCTCAGTCGGTGATGTCCGCAGTTCCGGCGCCGGCGCGCGTTCCGGTAGCCTAGTGGTCAAGCGACGCGGCTCAAGGGCGATATTGTCCCTCGACGCGGCGGTCAACGGCGATGGGACTGCGCCACCTGCGAGAGTGGCCTGTATCAGCGCAGTCGCTTCGGCAAGATTGCCCGCACGCGTCAAGCGCAATGCTTGGACCATGGCGGGATGGAGTGTCGTCGTCATACAAGTGTTCCTTTGGGCAGAAGCGCGCGACGGATCAGGAAATGCGGTCGGCAAGCGCTGCCTTGACGGCGGCGCTGGCGTGAAGTGTGCCAAGTACTGTCAGCGAACGGATCGCGGCCCTGGCCAATTCGGCCGGGACATCGGCGGCAATCGATGCAAGACCGAGTACACGGATGTCCAGCATGTCGCCCGACGCGACCACTTCTTGGAGATCCACGCGGGTGTAGTGGCTGATGCCGAGTTCAAGCTGCTTGCGGATCACCGATTTCCGGGCCGCTTCGCCATGCCGCTCCAGCTGATTGCGGATTGCGGTGCGAATGAAGTCGGTGCGGTTGGAGTAAAAGCCATCCCGGACGAGCAGGTCGATGTGGCCGAGATCGACAAAACCCAGATTTATCGTGATCTTTTCGCTCTCCGCCTTTGGCTTGAGTTCGGGAACCGTTCCAGACATATTGCCATCTCCGCCATCCATGTGGATGGTATAGGGATGATGCCGAGAAGCTGCAAGGCCTCCGTAGGCCGCCTGCAGGGTATCTGGCGTTGCGGCGCCTTCGCATTGGCGAAGGGGCTACCCTCCTCGCAGATGAACGTGGGGCAAAGGCCAGGTTGTGACCAAGCGCAATATTGGAAAATCTTGATCGAGGTTGTAGCGAGCTTCCAGACTGCGCCTTAAAAGTAGTTCATCGATGCCACCGCGACCCGCAAGCATGCGTCGGATGTCAGACATTGAAGATCTGCCGCTTGTATCAGGCTGGAGGCTCGCATGCCTTGTGAAAACAATTCCGAATACTTCCGCAGACGGGCCAGCGAGGCACTGGAAGCAGCGCGGAACGCAACCGATTCCTCAATCGCGAAGATTCATCGTTCTTTCGCGGCCACCTACGGCGCAGCGGTCAGGAGTGAGGAGCAGCACGTTCCAGATGCAGAGCCGCAAAACTTCGCGGACCCGCAATCCCGTCCGCCGGGACCGGATCTTCTTCATGTGCGCGTGCGTGGCACGATGGGGCGGTGAACCCGCCGCGTGGCGCTTAATCTGTTCGAACCGCGCGCCCATGACAAAATCAAAGGATATCAGTTTATGATTGGTGCAATGAAGGACGAGCGAAATCCGCTCGCTGAAAGATTTCGCACATTTGTCAAAGATCGCGACTTTCCATGTGTGGGAGCCAAATCCGCCCTCGCGCGACAACAGATGCATATCATCATCGCGCGTGACATCACGTCGGGATGGGATGACTTGAGGATCTACGCGCAGCTTTTGAAGCTTGCGGAAGATTACAAGCGCTCGCCTTCCCTGTTCCAGACAATCGTCACGATCTTTGAAGGGCCAGGACATCTCGATGAGGAAGCATTTGAAGAGGCACTCTGGGCACGCATTCAGTCGCTTAGCGACAAGGACGAATGGCTGGGCCAAAAACCCGATCCGCGAGTCAGTTCAGATCCTGAAAGTCCGCATTTCTCGCTAAGCTTTGCCGGCGAAGCCTTCTTTGTCGTGGGTCTGCATCCCAAGGCAAGCCGGCCCGCCCGTCGGTTTGAACGCCCTTGCCTGGTATTCAACCTTCATGACCAGTTTGAACAGCTGCGCACCCAGGGGCGATACGAGACATTGCGCCAGTCGATCCTCCAGCGCGATGTGGACTTTGCCGGATCGATCAACCCCATGCTCGAGCGTCACGGCGTTGGATCGGAAGCACGGCAATATAGCGGAAGGGTCGTCGATGAAGCTTGGCTCTGTCCCTTCCGCCGGGAAGACGCCGAAATGGATCCTGACCTGTCGCGTCTCCACGGAATTTCAGCACTATGACCGCGCAGGACGCTTGCCATGTGACATCTGCGCTCCGCGAAATATCCCCGCGCTCGGGCACTGCATTTTGCCTGAGACGTGGAGAGCGGCTTGTCGTGGTCGATCCGCTGGGCGAACAGGTTGCTGATTTGCTGGCGTACGGCCTTGCCGACAAACGAGAGGTGCTCTCCTCGGGGCGTACACTCGACTATGCGAGCCGCATCTATCTCACGACCGGCGACTCCCTTTATTCCAACCGGTCGAATGTGATGCTGTCGATCGTCGAGGATACGGTCGGCCGGCACGACTTCCTGCTCACGCCGTGCTCAGCCGACACATTCCGCATAATATATGGCGATGCGCATCCGCACCGTGGATGTTTCGGCAATCTCGTCGAGGCCCTTGGCCCATTCGGGGTCGCGCCCGACGCCATCCCCACGGCATTCAACTGTTTCATGAATGTGCGCGTAAACGGGGAGACGGGCGCCTTCACAGTCGAGCCGCCGCTCAGCCGGGCGGGCGACCGGATCGTTTTCGAAGCCCGGATGGATCTCGTCATCGGCTTGACCGCTTGCTCGGCACTGCAATCCAACAATGGCAGTTTCAAACCGATCCACTACGAGATCATTGCTGCTGATGGAAATGACCGCAACGCGGACTGATCCTCCGAATACCCCCCTCACCCGGGCGCGCTCGCTGGCAAGGCCTGATCAAGCGCGAGACCTCCTGGCGGCGGCCGCACTGCAGGACGGAACCCGACCTCATTCGCCGGCATTGATCGAGGGAAAGGAACGTCCGCATGGCCACGCGACCTGAGAGTCCATCGCCCGATAAGATCGAGCCGCAATCTTCCCCCGAAAGCCCGGTTGAAGAATCGCCTGCCGAGCAGCCGGTCCCCCGCAACCCCGAGATCGTGCCGGAGAATCCGGATCACGAGCGGCCGGCCCCTTCGCTTCCCGAAACCCCACCACCTCCGGATTGATAGATCAGCGCAATCGCCAGCCCTCACCCTTCACTTCCGACGTGACCTGTCTTGCCTCGATCAACTGGTCGGCAATGAGCTTCGCGGCTTCGGTTGGAAGAAGGTAGAACAGCGACAGCAAATGTTCTCCAGAGGTCGCTGGTCGGCCACCAGGCGTGATCATCCCAGAGAAATGGCCGCGGCGCCCGGCTCAGCGCATTCCCTGGCCGCGCTTCACCTTGTGCGACAGCTCGATCCAGACCGGCGCGTGATCGCTGCTCTTGTCCCATCCGCGCACATGCGTGTCGACCTGCGCATCCACGAGGCGATCGGCAAGCGAGGGACTGAGCAATATATGGTCTATGCGCAGTCCGTCATTGCGCTCGAACGCGCCGCGCCAGTATTTCCAGAAGGTATAGATGATTTCGTCCGGGTGAACCGCGCGAAGCGCGTCGGTCCAGCCCTGGTCGAGCAGGCGGAAATAGGCTGATCGTACCTCAGGTGCAAAGAGCGCGTCATCGAGCCAGCGCTCGGGCCTGCGAACATCACGCTCGGTCGGCATGACATTGAAGTCACCAATAATCATGGCAGGCGCGCCCGTTGCCATCAGTTCGGCACCATGGGCGATCAATCGTTCGAACCAGCGCAGCTTGTAGTCAAATCGTGGGCCCGGCCGGGGATTACCGTTTGGCAGATAGAGCCCGGCGACGAGCACGCCGTTCACAGCGGCTTCGAGATAACGGCTGTTGCTGTCATCGGGATCTCCGGGCAACCCGCGCCGCGTCTCGTGGATCTGGCCCACACGGCTCAGGATCGCAACGCCATTCCAGCTCTTCTGTCCGTGCCAGATAGCGTCATAGCCAAGCTCGCCGAGTGCGCTGCGGGGAAATTTCTCATCCGGAGCTTTCAGTTCCTGAAGGCACACGATGTCAGGCTGATCTTCCTCCAGCCAGCGCAGGAGGACCGGCAACCGGCCGTTGATGCCGTTCACGTTATAGGTGGCGATCTTCACGGGCGTCGCCCGGTCGCTCGTCGGCGCCGCCAGCCAAGTCCCGTCGCCCTTCTGCCCGTCGCCCTTCTGGATGCCTCGATTTCCTGATCATAAGGAACCGTTCCTCCGCTTCGGCATGTGCGGGCGAACGGAGCGCCTCGCTGAAAAATCATGGCGCGCCGGCTAACAATGAGCCGGACCGCTCCTACGGTTTCAAACGCCTGCATAACTGTCGCACGCTACGTGGCAATTGTCCTCAGGCCATGCACGCCTTCGCCAGATCAGTCATCGCGAAGGTGCGTCGCGCCGTGCCGCTGGGCAATCGCGGCGGCAGCCACGAGACTGTGGCCCGTTTGTGCGGCGGCCTCGGGCGTCCACGTGGACGCGACGCCATTGGGGCCGTCGAGAAGAACCAATCCCCCCACCGCGCTTGCGATGCCGGGAATGGCCAAGGGCCGGGCAGCATGGGGAATGATTGTCACAAGGCAACCTTTCGTAGAGGAACTGGACCGGCTGACCCGCGGCAACCCGTGCCGCGCCGATGGGATGGGCTTTGCGACACAGGCGGGTCGCGCAAATGCGCGACCCCTCACCGGACCTAGCCGGCCGCTTGCGCCATCAGCTCGGCCTTGCGATCCGCCATTTCCGCGCCGAGCGCCTTGAGATCGAGATCGGCGTCCCGGCTCTCGGGAAACATTTCGCCTTCCTCCTCCTCGACGTGATGATTTATATATTCTCCAAGTACGGTGACCTTGGCATCGAACAACCGGTCGCCCGCCTTCATCGCCTGGATTTCGGCGATCAACTGCTTGGCGCTGGCGTGCTCCACTTCGGCCTCGTCGAGGAGATCATCATCCCCGGTCGCCCGGCGTGTCGCCGGGTAATAGATTTCTTCTTCGATCTGGGCATGCACCGTCAGCGCGAGACAGATCTTGTCCGCCAGTGCCTGCTTTTCGGCTTCGTCTTCCAGGTCCTCATACTCGGCAAAATAGCCCTTCACTTCCTTGTGATCGTCCTTGAGCAGCTTGATTGCATCGGCTGGCCTGGCCGCCGCACCTGCTGCCCTAGAACTGGATTTGGACTTGGTCTTGGATTGGGTTTGGGTCGCGGCCATGAATTATCTCCGGGCGGTTCGGCCGCCAAAATGGCGGTCTGTATCCGGTGTAACGCGGCGCGCCTCCTCGTGGCCCCAAGCCATCGGCGATCTTAACCCGCATCAATACGATTTCGCGGATGCCGATGACCTAGATGCCGCTAGGTTGCGCTTGAGCTGCTCACCGCCCTCCCCGGCACGTATGGCGCTTCCTTCATTGACACAACCGGCCGCTGGAACGGAAACTCGAAGTGGCCACTTACAATCGGGATATTGCCCAGGGCCGAAGGCGCTGAGCTTGCACGCCAAATCGCCGCCATAAATGCGGTGCAGCCCGGCATTGCGCGCCTTGTCCCTATGAACCAGGGCGGGATGCCCTGTGACCTCGTGCTGTTGCCCGACAGCTACGCTCCCAAGTGCCGCCCCAATATGATCCGCCCGAACGCGGAGAGTGAAACCGCCTCGCTTGCAATGATTGCCGAAGCCAGGGCGCTTGCAGCGGCCTTCATTCGCAGGACATCAAATCGTCAGCGGCTGGGAAAAGGTCGATGTTTGTGGTTCTGACGTCCGCGATGCAGTGGCAAGCCAATGTGGATCATTGGTCAATTTCACGCCCGATATTTTTATATCCGAAATGGCGTGAATGCGCTCCAAGGGCAGCTTGCTTGAACTTTTCGAGCTGCGTGAGACGTGTCCGTCATTTCCTCTCTGTAACACCAGATGATGCGCGGTCGCGGAGGCATTTCGTGCCAGGCTCCCGCGTGGGTTTGTAATCGACATAATCGCCAATTGGAACCGACATCTCGTCCGACAGGAGCCGGCGACACGACATCCACCGAAGTGGCGTAAGTTCAGACGCCGCGGTTCTGGACCGGTCTCGGGAGAACGCATATAAGTATTGGCGATACCCGGCGAGGTTTCCCCGCTTCAAGGCACGGCTCCCTTTTTGGACGGGCCGAGCCGAAAAATCGGCAAATCATCGACGGCTCAGAGCTTCCTCGCGTGAATTACGCTGCATGGATGCAGCGCTGGCTGGTCAGGAATGTGAATCCTGCATCCATTGGTTCGCCGATGCCACGGAGGCGCAAATGGTCAAGAAATCGCTGCTGGCGAAGGCGGTTGCGCGTGCGCAGAGCCAATTCAAGCTCGAGGCGCCATTGGTGGTGCACCATGAAGACGAGGTCGACCCGGCATCCGGCCGGACGACCCACCATTTCATCGTGACGAGTGTGAGCGATCCCAACCTCGTCGCGCATGCGATCGCGCTCGACGAGAAGGGCCGGCCCACGAAGCGCGCGGCTCCGCAAGCCGCGAGCCGTCCGGATGCCGACCTGCACGCGCTCGCCGGACGCGTGCGCAGAACGATCGCGGCAGCAACGATCACGATCCAGCCCGATACCAATGTGCTGACGCTCAATCCCGGGGACACGGTGGGCGAGACGCTTGTCGTCAAGGTTCCCGGCAATGCCGCGCCGGTCAAGGCCGATGTCTACATCCTCGCCGACACGACGGGCTCGATGGGAAGCATATTGAGCGCGGTGCAGGCGGGCGCCAACTCTATCCTCACGACGCTCGCCGGCCTTGGCGTCGACCTTGCGTTCGGGGTCGGTAACTACAAGGATTTCCTCGGGGGCGATCCTTTTGCCTTCCAGCACCAGCTGGCGCCGACCCTCAATGCGCCGGATGTCGTGGCCGCGATCACGGCCTGGTCAGCGCTCGGCGGCGGTGACCTGCCCGAGGCTGCCTTCTTTGCGCTTCATTCCCTCGCGGAGCCCGCCTCGGGGTCGATCGGCTGGCGGAGCGCTGCCAGGCGCATCATCGTGTGGTTCGGCGATGCGCCGTCGCACGATCCGATCTGCGCGGCCGCATCCGGACTTGGCGTCGCCATCACCGAGGCCTCGGTCACGGCAAGGCTCCAGGCCGAGGGCATCGCGGTGCTCGCAATCTCGACCAAGAACCCCGGTCTCGATGACGATCCGAAGTCGGGCGCGACCGATTACCAGTCGCAGTGCGGCGTCCCAGGCGGCGCTGCCGGCCAGGCTACGCGGATCGCGGCGGCGACGGGCGGGCAGTTCGTAACCGGGATCGACGCGACGGCCATCGTCGACACGATCATTGACCTGATCTCGTCGGCAATCGGCCAGATCAACAATCTGAAGCTCGTACCGTCCGCCTCCATAGCGCCGTTCGTCTCCTCCCTGTCGCCTGTCGCCGGATATGGTCCGCTCGCGTCCGATCGCGACCACAGTCTCGACTTCAAGCTCGTGATGACCGGCATTCCGTGCCGACCCGAGGCGCAACATGTCACGGGCACGATCGACGTCGTCGCGGACGGGACGGTCGTCGCCCAGAAGGCTGTCCAGATCACGGTGCCTCCATGCGCGCCCAAGGGATTCGTCTATTCGGTCAAGTTCGTCTGCGGGACCCGGGACGCATGCGCCTGCGAGTGCGCTCCCGTCCAGCCGGGCCGTTATGCCACCTCGATTGCGATCCATAACGACACGTCGCGAGAGGTGGAGATCGTCAAGCGTTTCGTGCCGGTCGTGCTCGCCGGAGCCCCGGCCGGTCGCGAGCCTCGCGCGGCGCTCCTCCGGACCGAGGACCGGATCGTGCTGCCCGCGCACACGGCGACGCTCGATGATTGCTGCCGGATTACCGAGCTGCTCTTCGGCGCGCCGGTCAGCGGGCAAAACGGGCTTTCGATCGGCTTTGTCGAGCTGACCGCGAGCGCTCAGGTCAGCGTGACCGCGATCTACACGACCGGACCGACCGGCGGCCCCGACGGAGCCGACAGCAACGCGCCATCGATCTCGGTCGAGGCCATCCGCGGCTGGCGCGGCTAGCGCGCCGCGACAGCACCAGAGACGAGGGAACCCGACATGTCGCACGTCACCGGAACGGTCCAGGTTTTGAGCCCGCCGCTCACGATTGGCACGGGCAGCGGGACGACCATCTTCAATCCTCCCGCCGCACCCGGCGGGACGCGGCTCCTGATGCTGCATTTCCTCAATGCGAACCTGCCCGCGGGCGACCGGCTCGAGGTGAAGCTCGGTTACGGCACCGACATGTTCACCTCGGCGGACGGGCCTGAATTCTGGTCGCGGCCGATCAATGTCTATGCCTTTCCGGCCGGTGTCGAGATCACTTATGTGAGCGCGGGCGGCGCTGGGGGCAGTGTCCAGCTCGACAAATACGGCCGCGGCGAGCGGCATGCCGGTGACACTGGCCACAACAGCTTTTCGAACAGCGATCCGTTCTACCAGCCGCCTTCCTACCAGGAGCCGCAATACGACACCTTCTGGTACTGCGCCAATCCGCCCGACTGGGAGAACGCGGCGGCGGTGACGGATACGATGGACGTGCGCGCGCGTGTGGCGCGCAGCGTCGGCATGATCGTTTCGGTGCATGCGCACGGCACCGAGGAAGTTCTCTCGACCTGCTCGGTGACTCTCGTCGATACGGACAAAGCGATCTCCGCGGGCCATTGCTACAGCGTGGCCGAAGCGCGCAGCGGCTCGATCATCTTCAACTACCAGACGCTTCCCGACGGCAGCCGTCCGGCTGGATATGATCCGCGCTTCTACAAGGTCAGGAATGTCGTCGACATTGGCGGCCGGCCGGCGCACAAGGATCAGGGCGCGACGCTTGACTACAGCTTTCTCCAGCTCGCGGAGGCACCCGCAGGGATCCCGATCATCCAGATGCGGCCCGACCTGCCCGGCGTCAACGAGCAGGTATTCGGCGTCCATCATCCCAATGGTGCGGTCAAGAAGCTCTCGCTTCCCCACGGAGACGGTTTCGCAAGGGTCACCGGCAGCAGCAATTCAGGCATCTCTGTTCCCAACACCTTCCATGTCTCGGGCGGCAGCTCGGGATCCGGCCTGTTCGATATGGCCGGCCGGATCGTCGGGATCCTGTCGCGGGGGACACCGTGCTTCTCGGACACCACGCCGCTCCTCTATTCCCCGACGCGCAACATCCTAGCCGATCTCGTTCCGACGCCACCGCCTGCAGTTACACGCGACGTCATGATCGTGTTCGACCGGTCGGGAAGCATGTCGTCAGACGACGGGACCGGGCGAAAGAAGATCGAGGCGGCGCGCGATGCCGTGTCGCTGTTCGTGCAACTCGTGCGCGCGGGTACGGGCAACCGGCTGGGGCTGGTGTCGTTCAGCACGAGCGCGTCGAGTCCTGTAGACTTCGCGATCAATCCAGTCACGGCGGCAAACAAGTCAACGCTGATCGGTCCTGCACCCTTCTCGGCGGGCAAGGTCGGGGCGCTGAACCCCGATGGGATGACGACCATCGGCGGCGGGCTCGATGCGGCGCGCGGACAGATTCCCGTACCGGGCGCGAACCCGCGCGCGATCCTGTTGCTGACCGACGGGCTCCAGAACACCGCCCCCATGGTCGCGAGCGTCGAGCCGGGACTGGCGGATATCCAGGTCCACGCGATCGGGTTCGGAACCGAATCAAGCCTTGACGGCGCGCTCCTGACCGCGCTCACGGCGGCGCATTCGGGCCAGTACCTTCGCGCGGGCGGCGGGCTTGCGCTGCTGAAGTTCTTCTCGAGCGCCTTTGGCAACATCTTCGAGAGCGGCGTGCTCTTCGACCCGGAATTCGACCTGCCCGCCAGCCAGAATGTGGGAAACCCGCTCGCCTTCGAAGTGCTTGGCGAGGAAGCAATCACCGTCGTCATCGGATGGGATCGCACCGACGCGACGCTGCTGATCGAGGTGAGGACGCCCGGTGGCGCGATCATCGTCAACGGCGCTGCAGGCACCCAGTCCGATTCGGGTCGCAACTGGAGCTATCTGCGGATCCCGCTTCCGGTCGGGACCGAACGAAATGGCGGTTGGTCAGTCCGCGTATTCCGGCCGGGAGGCGGCGAATTTCCGCCGCCTGCGATAGCGCTTAGATATTTCGTTAATGTGATCCCGACCGGGGGCCCCAGGCTTGTACGACCTGCCGAAGCCGAACGGCCAACGCGCTGGTACACCGGAGATCCGTTCAACCCGCTTGTCATGCTTCGCTATGACGACGGCAGCTGGCCCGAGGGCGTGGCAGTGTCGTTGACACTGACGCGTCCGGACAAGGGTGTGGGCAATGTGCTTTCCGCATCCGGACTCGGTCCATCGAAAATCGTCGACGGCGACTTGATCGGCGCGCGCCAGGCAACGCTACAGCAGATCGAGCAATCGAGCGGCAGTCCCGTTGCGAACTATGTCGACACCACATTTGCGCTTTCGGATTCCGCTTCCGATACCGGGGGGCTTTTCGAACCAAGCGCGACCTTCGGCAAGGCGCTTCCCGATCTGCTCAACATCGAGGGCAACTACACATTCCATGCAACCGCAGGCTATGGGAGCGCCGAACGCGGACGGCGTGAGCTTTCCTGGTCTCTCCAGATCGACGTCGGAGTCGATCCGGGCAAGACGACGGTCACGACCGAACCCATCGGCCCCCAACCCGACGGACGGCCCGGCACGCGGGTCGTCTTCACGCCTAGGGACAAGTACGGAAATCTGGTGGGACCGGGCCGGGGCGATGACCTCGTCATCGGGCCCGTTGGAGGCACCGCGCCCACCGGGCCGTTAGTGGATCGCGGCGACGGATCGTACCAGGTCGATGTCAGCAGCGATCCGGACACTGTCGAGCCGCCGAGCATCTCGGTGACCCAGCCGGGGCGCGATCCGGTTGTCGTCAGCCCCGCCGACATCAAGGTCTACATCCACAGCGTCAAGTTCGTCTGCGGCGTGCAGTATGACGAATGCTGCGGGTGCAGCCCCGTTGCGGGCGGCCGCTATGCGACCGAGATCAACGTCCACAACTCGACCGGTAAAGAGGTGCCCCTCCTCATGCGCCCGATCCCGCTGGTGATCGCCGGCGCCCCGGCAGGCCGCGAGCCCAAGTTCGGCGTTGCCGGAAAGTCCTCGGTCATGCGGCTCCCCGCGCACGCAGCGACCATGACGGACTGCTGCAGGATCATGGAGTTGGTGCTTGGCGCGGCGGCCTCGGTCGAGGTGCCGCTCACAATCGGCGTCATGGAAATCGTGAGCCTCGCCCCGCTCAACGTAACCGCGGTCTACACGACGAGCGGGGACGGCACCGGAGTTCCCTCGATCGAGGTGCACACCATCGAGGCGAGGCCCCTGCAGCTATGAGCCGAGGGTCCGACGCGCTGCCGGGAAGACCAGCCCGGGTCAGGATGCGTATTTGTCCCGAACATTTTCGGCTCTTGTTTCGGTTGCGTCTAGGTTAACAATTCGTGGATGCGGAGGGCGAGTCTCCAGGCCATTGCCGACGTCCAGACATTTGTCTCGCGGAGCCAGGCAACGGGCGATCCATGCGCGCTGGGCGAGCTGCTGGACAGCTTTTCGCGCGAGGTTGGGTTCACGCATTTCGCGCTCGGCCATCATGTCGATTTCCTCGCAGCGCCCGCGGGGGCGCTGCGACTGAGCAACTATCCGAGCGGCTGGGTCGAGCAGTATATCGACCAGAAGCTGTATGCCGACGATCCCGTCCACCTCGCCAGCTACAAGACGGCGGTCGGGTTCCGCTGGACCGAGATTCCCTCGATCATGCCGATGACCGCGAACCACTGGCGGATGCTCGAGGCAGGACGCGAACGCGGCATGCTCGACGGCTTTACGGTCCCGGTCCACATCCCGGGGGAATATTTCGGCACTGCCACCTTCACTATCGGCGAGAAGGCGCCGCGACCGGAAGCATGCCAAATGGCGCAGCTGGCCGGAGCCTTCGCATTCGAGGCCGCGCGCCGAATTGTTCGCGCGCGCGGCAATCTCGACATGCGGCCCAGGCTCACGCAGCGTCAACTCGACTGCCTGACGCTCGTGGCCAAGGGCAAGACCGATTGGGAGATCGCGCGGATCCTGGGCATCTCGAGGGCTACGGCGACCCAGCATATCGAGATGGCGCGCGAGAAATATGGTGTTGCAAACCGGACGAGCCTTGTCGTGCACGCGCTGTTCGACCTGCAGATCAGCTTTACCGACGCCATACGCTGAGCCGTCCAGCTTCAACAAATCCTGAGTCCCTGGCAATCCCAATTTCTTTGGAATGACGCGCGCAGACAATAGGCGTCTGCTCGTCCGCGACACACCGAGGGCAAAATGACCGTCATCCTCAACCAGTCCGATCGTCTCACATGCAAGCCGTTGCTCGACGAGATGCACCGCGTGCGCAAGCGCGTCTTTGTCGACATCCTCAAATGGGATCTGCCGGTCATCGGCGGTGAGTTCGAGGTCGACCAGTTCGATCATGCGGACGCGCTCTATCTGGTCAACACCGATAGCGTGACAGGCGAGCACCGGGGTTCGGTGCGCCTGCTTCCCAGCAAGGGCCCCCATATCCTGGGCGATCTCTTTCCAGGACTCTGCGCAGGTCCGGTTCCACGGGGACCGGCGATCTACGAAGTCACGAGGGCGGTCACCAATCCACGCTTTCGGGCGAGCGAGCGGCTGCGCATCCGCAACGAACTCACGACCTCGCTCGTCGACTATGCGCTGCTCGCCGGGATCACTGACTATACCGCGGTCGCCGAGCAAGGCTGGTACAGCCAGATGCTGGCGCTGGGCTGGAACGCCATGCCGCTCGGCCTGCCGCAGCTGATCGACGGCAAGCCTACGAGCGCGGTCAGGATCTCGATAAGCACAGCGACGATCGCGGGGCTGCAAGCAGCCGGCAATCATGCCCCCACATCGCTCCATTATCCCGACCGGCGCTTTGCCGCGTAAGACAGGGGAGACCGATCATGTCCGCGCCGCCGTCCACCCCCCAATTTGTCGACGCCGAGCGAGAAGCATTGCGCCGCAACCTTGAAACCCAGGGCTATTGCATCATCCGCGGCGCGGCCGCGCCTTCGCTGATTGCCGAACTCGATGCCGAGCTCGTGCCGATTTTCGCGCGCGCGCCCTTTTGCACCGGAGATTTTTACGGCCCCAGGACCAAGCGCTTCAACAGCCTGCTCCGGCGTTCAGCTGTCGTGGCCCGGCTCGTCATGCACCCGGCGGTACTCGAGCTTGTGGAGGGCCTGCTCGGCCCCTGGTGCGACACACTCCAGCTGAACCTTGCGCAGGCGATAGAGATCCATCCGGGCGCCGTCGAGCAGCCGCCGCACCGTGACCAGGACAGCTGGCCCCATGTGCAGGCCGAGATCGAATATTGCGTCAACGTGATGTGGGCGCTGAGCGATTATCGTGAAAACAACGGGGCGACCATTCTCTGGCCCGGCAGTAACCGCTGCCAGGATGCGCCGCTGCTACCCGCGAAGGATGCGATCTGTGCCGAGATGCGCCCGGGAGATTGCCTTGTCTTCACCGGCTCGACACTGCACCAGGGCGGCGCCAACATTTCGGGCGACATCAGGCGCGGCGTCATCGTCGGCTATGCGCTGGGCTGGCTCAAGCCTCATGAGAACCAGTGGCTCGCGTATCCCGTCGAAGTCGCGCGCCAGTTCCCGCGCGAGCTGGCAGCCCTTGTCGGGTACCGGCAGCACCATCCCAATCTCGGCAATTGGGAAGGACGCTGCCCCTCATTGCTGCTCGATGAACCCGGATCGGATCTGCCCGGCCCCATAGACCATATCGCTCCCGACAAGGTCGCGCTGATGAAAGCGTACCTGTCGGGCGCGCTCAAGGCTGCTTGAGATGCGCACCAACGTGACAGGAGGGCAAGCTATGTCGGAGGCCCCGTCCCTGGAGTGCGTGGTCGAGCAGCGGGTGGTGCAAACATTCGTCGTCCGGCCCGGACCACGCGGCCTTGACCCATCGAACATGCGAGCCAGACTGTCTGAGGCAATCGAACGCCTGACCGCGATCCGCGACGGTCTGCCGCAGCTGGAGCATTCTCCGCGAAAATGCTGTCTCGCGTTCGCAAAGCTGCTCTACAAAGAGCGCCGGCTACGTGATCGCGTGCTTGGGCAGGCCGAGCTCGTGGAACCTCGCTGGGATGTGCTGCTCGATCTTTTCATAGCGCGCGAGGAAGGTCGCGAGATCCCGGTAAGCAGCGCCTGCATCGCCGCCAACGTGCCGGCCACGACCGCGCTGCGTCATCTGCAGTTGATGGAGGTCGAAGGTGTCGTCGAGCGTGCCGTGTCGGACCAGGACAAGCGCGTGAGGCTGGTGTCGCTCAGCGACGCCATGCATCGGCAGATGCTCGATCTGCTGATGCGCATGCTGGTGATGCGGCAGGCCGGGCTCGACTGACCCTTGGAAGGCGTGGGCTTGCGTGAAATGGCACTTCATCCCGCCCTTCACGAGCCCTAAGGTTGCAACCCACTGTCATTGCGGGTCCGTCTCCGCTCGCCCGCACAGACTGAATCAGGACTGCATCGCTACTTCAAGCGCGACTTTTTCAACACAATCGCCCTCATCTGGGACAAGCAATACGCCTTTTCGACGCCCGAAAACAGACGTTCGTTCAGATCGTCCGAGCGGCTCCTCTGAGCGAGGACCTTAATGCAATATGAGTTGCTCACCGGCCGGCTTTCGAGGCTTGTTCCAAGGCTCGCCCGTGCGCTCCATCTCGATCAGATCGTCTCGGAAGCAGCGTTCCTGGAATGACAATACGTCCTCGAAGCTTCCATGGAGCCAGCGGTCATAGTCCTGCGGAAGCAGCAGCACGGGCATGCGGTCATGGACGGGCCGGATGGCGTCATTGCAATCCGTCATCGCGCCCGAATAGGCGGGGCCCCATTCGTTGCTTACGCGCCAGAGCCCGGCCCAGGCAGCAATCGGTTGATCCTTCACCGAAAACCATGTCTTCGTTTTGGCACCCTTGGGACCTTCGGCTTCGGCGAAGTGGCTGAGCGGGATGAGGCAGCGCCACTCTGGCTTGCGCGCAAGGCCGATCCACATCGGTTTCCTCAAGTCGGCCATGTTGTTGACCGGCTTGGGCTTGGAGTCCGGCTTCATGCCCTTCGGACGATACGGAAATCCCCAGGTCATCGACTGCATGACCCGCTCGCCGCCCACCTCGTGGACGACCATGCCGGGATAGCCCGGATAGATCTCCTCAGGCGCATTTGAGGCGCTGTGGGTCTTCACCCTGAAATGCGCCGCCACCTCTTCGCGGCTGGGGCGCAAGGCATATTGGTTGCACATGGCCCGCCTATATCACGAACGGTGCGAAACGGGCACAGCCAGTGCTAGAGCAGGTCGAGCTGGGGCTCAGGCATGGCAGGGAGCTTGCCGCTGCGCCAGCGATCCTCGCTCTTCAGCACCTCCATGCGCTCGGCGGCGAAAGGCGCGCGAAACTGGAACTCGATCACGTCGCTGATCGAGCCGCGGAGCCAGAGCGCATATTCATCGGGATCGAGTAGCACGGGCATTCGATCGTTAGTCGGCATCACTACGACATTGGCGTCCATCGTCATGCCGGCATAGACCGGCCCGAACTCGGGCGTGTTACGGCAAAAGCCCGCCCAGCAGACAATTGGCTGATCCTTCACCGAGAACCAGGTGCGCGTCATTGCGCCCGACGGCCCGTCGGGATTACCGAAATGGGTGAGCGGAATGAGACAGCGGTAGCGTGGATTGATCACAATCTGCTCCCACATCGGATTGGTGAGATCGGCGACAAGTCCGATGCGTCCGGGTGGCTCGCCGCGCAGTCGCATCTCGCGCGTCAGTCTTGGAAAACCCCAGGTCAGCCGCTTCAGCAAACGCCGTCCCTGATTCTCGATCACGATAAGGTTGGGACAGCCCTTGATCACCTCATAGGGGCACGTGACTTCGTCGTTCGGTTCCGCATCGAAGTGGCGCGCAATCTCCTCGACACTGGCCATAACCGCATGAAGCCTGGACATGATCTGTTTCCGCTTACCCCGACTCGTTGGCCGAGCCTAACATAGAACAAATTACGAACAAATCGAAATAGCATCGGCGCCGCCGCCAAGAGTAATTCATCTTATACCTCAGCAACTTAACAGAGAGATGTTGCTAATGTTCTTCCTTTGTTCTGATAATGGGACATGCCGAATCCCCAACCCTTTTCGCTCGACGATCTGCGCCTCCATCTCAGCATCAAGCTGGCGGTCGCCCCGCGCTTTTGGTTCCGTGACCTCTGGGCGCCAAAGAACCGGTCGAAGGACGTGGTACGTGACGCGCTGACGGAACATCTCGTCCATGGCCTGTACAATCTGGAAATGCGGCGGCTCATCCCCGACTACGAGCCCGATCCCTTTGCAACCGCGGGCGCCCGCTCCAGCCTGCCGCCCAACGATCCTGCGGGAAAGTCATGAACGTCGCCTCGCCCAATCCGATCAAGGATCTGTTCGACGCGGCGGCGCGGCACAAGACGGTGCGCTTCACCTGCCGCTGCGGGCATAGTGCGATCTTCGACGGCCACGCGCTGTGGTGGCGCTTCGAACGCAAGGGCTGGGACGCTTCCCTCAGTAAAGTCCCCAGGCACATGCGTTGCCTCAAATGCCGCGCGCTGGGCCGGCCTAAAATCGCACCCCGCCTCGAACTCACCGAGCTCGATAACGACGCTGACCTGCCGATGCCGAGTGAAGAAGACTGGAAACGCGCGCTTCGAATGCGACGCTGACTGGAAGGAAGGAAACGAATGACGATTCTGATCGAACCCCATCGCGATCGGCTGAGGATCTCTGGCGATATCGAACAGGTGATCACGCTCACGCCCGATGAAGAGGGCCTGGCGCGGTTCTCGATTGGGCTCAGCGACGGGACACTGCTTGCGGTGCGCTGGGACGGGGTGAGCCACAGCTTTGCGGTCGCGCGCGACGGAGCTGGCATCACCACGATCCGGCCCAAGGGGGCGAGCGAAAGCGTGCGTCATGATTTCCCTATCGACTGGGCGGTGGTCGTACCCGAGGGTGAGGTGGCGGAACGGCGGCCGTGCGGATCGCCGTTACCGCTGTTTCCCGAACATGATGCGGTGGCGATGAGTGCATGAAATCGTGTTGCGCGTGACGGGCGTCCGACAGCGGCCTCCACGTCACGCGGCAGGCGTCAGCGCACCAGCCAGAGCGCCGCGCCACATGCGAGTCATCCGACGACGAATAGGAGCAGGATCGCGAACTCGAGTTTGAGCACGCGGTCGTTCGGCTTCACGGCGTGCCGCCGGGCAGCTGTTGCCGATGCGATGTTTGTGATCCCAGTCGGAGCGATAGACGGCGTGATGGCTACGCAGTTGTGCGCAGCTCAGATTGACCCCACCTGCCGCGACCGAGGCGATGGTGCGGCCATAGCGATCCTTCTTGATGCGCACGATGGCGAGCTGCGCACCCTTGATGAGGCGCCGGAGATTGTCGCGGCTTGCGAGTGGGTCGCCCGGCGCGCATCGGCGACCGGGCGGGCAGCTGCCCAATTCAGGCGCGTCGATGGCAAGCAGCCTGATCCGTTCCTTGCCGCACCGGAGGCTGTCGCCATCGGTCGCGATACATGCTGCCGTCAAAACTGCCGCCGCCATCAAGCCCAGGATCAATCGCAACCCACTCCGTCATTGTCCCTGTCGAGATGGCGTCCATAGCCTGGATCGCCGCGTCGTACAGGGGCAGCACCCGCCGCGCGCGCGGCGGTGCAATTGGCAAAGGCGCCGCCACCACCGCCCGGCAGCCCTTGCCGGCGCGGGCTCGCTCGTGTTTGAGCGCTGAGCCGCGCGGTGGCAGTGATAGTCGCCTGTCTAGCGATTGGTGTGACAGCCCCCCGCGTCGAGGCCACCTGGATGTGCCGGCGCCGGGGGGTTGACGAAGAGCAAAGGAAGACCGCCCAGCTGGCATGCCTTATGAACTACGGCATGCTGATCGTCTGATCGCGACGCACTCGGCAGCGATTGCGTGCTGATCGGGGTGACTGCCTAGCCAAACGGGTGCGGAAGTAGCGTGCGGAAGGTTCCGGGGGACGCCTGCCCGACCAGCCTGGCGAGCCCGAGACGGAGGCCATCACCGCCTGTCCGTCGTCGAAACCTTTGGCACAGATCGCGGCGCAGATTAGCGGAGAGCGGGCCTCGTCTGGGGGTTGATGTTATGCGGCGAGCCTGCGGTGTTGCAAGCGCCGATGCTCGATGGTCTGTCGCTTGATCCTTTCGCGCTGTTGGATGATGGCCGGGGCCCTGCCGAAATAGGCGTCGGCACCAGTAAAGCGGGCCGGAAATTTCATGAGTTAATGCGCCAGAATGGATGCAACTGCTTGACGCACGCGCATTTTTCGGTCGGCGCAACACATTGTGCGCAATATTGCGCGCAAGGCAATGGGCTCAAATTGAATGACATGACCGTCGCGCGGACACTGATGCGGCGTCGACAAGACGCTTTGCAGCAAGGAGAGTCGTGATGAGCACAATGCCGGTTCGCGAAGTCGTCGAAAGCTGGGTCCACATCATCCCGAAAACGGTACTTCAGCCGCTCTCGGATGATCAGGCGTCCGCTACCGCCCGCGGCAATTTTCTCGGCCAGGACACATCGGACCCCGATGCCAAGGGCACGGCGATCTATACCGACACCAACAATCTGCCGACGGCCATCGCCAGCATCCTTAATCACAGCCAGACCCGGGCCAATTTCCATCCCGCCAATACGCCGCCCGAGCAGCTGGCGGCCGCGTTTTCGGCCTATGTCGCCGAGATCGACAAAAATCCCTTTTTTCATCTCGAAACAAGCGAGAGCGACAAACAGTCCTTCTATTCGAGCGACTACAATCTTCTGATCGATCAGGTCGTCAATCTCTACAAGGGCGTATCGTCTGAAGACATAAATCAGATCAAGGACTCGATCACCGATATGGCGAAATCGGTTTTTGGCCAGGAAAAATCCGAGCAGTGGAAGAATCTCTTCTCGCAATCGTCGATCGACATGAGTGATCTCTACAACCCGAAATTCTATCTCTATTATACGTCGCTCCACATGTTCCACGAGAAGAGCGGCAAGTCGGAAGTCAAGGAACAGGATTATGAAGTCCGCACCACGACCTATCTGATCCTGCCTGATCTCATCAAGGCGCATGCGGAAACGCTTGCCGGTCTCGACAAGAAGTCGGTCGATGACTGGCTCGATGGCGCAACCTCGCCAGAACGCCCCAACGCGCAGCTCTGCTTCCGGCCGACGGCCTTTCGCCGCTGACTCTTCGGGCGGCGACCATGAGCGCCGCCGTTGCAATCAGGAGAATTTTATGCCTTTGCAACCCGAACTGGCGGGCCGCCAGACGAGCCCGCTCACCCTCCCTTCGGAAGTCGTGGCATCACCCGATGCCGGCCCCGGCCAACCATGGACAGACGAGGATTTTCGCAACGCCATTCCCGAAACCCCGCCGCGCCCGAGCCGGGCACCCGGCCTCGAAGGCCCGCGTCGCGTCGAGGACCCCTGGCCGGCGACCTTCGTGCCGCCCAATATCGGCACCCCGCCCTATGACGCCCTGTGCAAGATCTTCTACAGGCGATCGGGCATTCCCTATGTCGCCAGCGCGTGGATCGTGACCGGAAATACTGGCCGGAAGGGTATCATCACCTCGGGACATGTCGTCTATCAGAACGGTACCTGGTCGCAGGATTATGTGGTGTGCCGCGAATATAGCCAGGGCGTCTGGATCGAGGAGCTCAGGGGGAATTTCGCGCGGACGCTCAATGGTTGGATCCACGGCCACGGTATGCGCGAATTCTGGGACATAGGCGCTGTCATACCCTTTGCGCCCGTGCCCGACGCGACCCCCGCATTGCCGGTTACGTTCGGCTATGATCCGCGTCGCGCTCCCTTCGATTTCTTCTATGACGCCGGCTATCCGGCCAAGGCCGCGAACGGTTATCCCTTTGACGGGGAGCTGCTTTGGGAGAGCGACGGCCCGCTAGTCACCGTGCATCAGAGCGGCGACCAATATGTGCTCGAAGCCTATAACTCGATGGAGCAGGGCAGCAGCGGAAGCCCCTGGCTCGTCTACGACGCTTTGCGCGGCACCCATTATGCCGCGGGCGTGCAAAGCAGCGGATGGGACAACGTGCCATCCTCCTATTCGCCCTATTTCGATCAGCGCAATATCGTGCCGCTGCTGCGCGATATCGGGGTCTTGCGATGATGATATGCCGGTTTGTTCTTCGAACTCAGGAGCCGCCCTGCGACAAGGGCGGCTTCGTCTTTGTGGCTTCGAGCAGGCCGATCAGCAGTTCCGGGACTTCCGGGCGCAGCGTCCGGCATGTTTCGAGCAGCCGCTGCTCGGCGGCGGTGAGTCCCTGGGGCATTGTCGGTTCGGGGGCTCCACGGCCCAGCAAAAGCCAGTCCAGCGAGATGTCGAGCAGGAGGCAGAGCCGGATGGCGTGCTGGATCGAGATCGGATCGCCTTGAAGCCAGCGCGTCAACGAGCTCGGATTGACGCCAATCTCGCACGCGACCGCGTACCGCTTTCGTCGCCCTCGTAGATCGAGAGCGTGCTTCAGCCTACGCGCGCGCGCTTTTGACATCGTGGTTCCCCCGGGGCTTGGTCGAGCCCGCGAGAAGTTCATGCTCGAACGGCAATTGTCTCGTCTAATTTCCAGATGCATCCGTAGTGGTTTAAATCGTTGGGAGCTTGGCGGCCGGCCATTTCCGCCCGTGCGATCTGAAGAATGGCGGGGTGACCAATCGGCCGGTCTCCATCGGGATCTTCGCCTATGCCCGTCGGCTGCATGCGGCGCTCGATACGAGCGCGCAAAGACATCTAACGGATGACCGCTGGATTGTCCGTTGCACGGTCGACCGGATATCCGCTCCCGTCAGAGGCGGATACAGTCGGGCGCAAAGCAGCCCACCATCGCAAAGCTGAATGAATCGCGGGGCTTCGGGTAGACTGCGCAAAACTGCGAACGGCAATAATTATGCGCGAAGCTGCCGGCACCGCTTCGGGCTCACTTTGCGACCGCTGCCGCCGACATCTCGGCCGTTCAGCGCGTGCTTTTCGCTGCATGAAACCGGCCATTATGGGATGGCCCGCCCCTTTTCCCCGGCATCGGATATGATGCCGGTGTTCGAAAAGGAAAGGAACGGACCGATGTCTATTGTGATCCTTGGAATTGATCTGGGCAAGACCACTTGCAGCGTGGTGGGCGTTGATGGGCAAGGCGCTGTTGTTGTGCGCCGGTCGCTGCGACGCCAGACGCTGATCGATTATGTGGCGAAGCTTCCGGCCTGCG
>NZ_JBYSXE010000057.1:0-26504 GCF_058781925.1 Sphingobium sp. FW306-1B-F04DB
GTGCCGAACATCGTCGAGACATGGTCGAGGATCTGGTTGTTGGTCCCCGACATGCGGATCGGATCGCCGTTCAGCGAACTGCGCCCGACATGCGGCCCGGTGCGCGTGCGGACATGGCGCAGGATCATGTCGTTGCCGCCCGAGCGCGTGTCGATCAGTGAATCGACGGGATCGTAATTGGCACCCAAGCGGAACTCGATGCCCCCCGGCGAGGTCTGGCCCGCGATATAGATCTTGGGCGTCTTGATATAGGCCGCCGACTGGATCTCGATCGCGCCCGAGACGTCGAACACGCAGTAGCGCGGCCGGCCCGCGGGGATCGCATAAGGCGTGGTCACGCCAAGCGCCAGCGCACATTCGCGGTAGGTGATCTTGCCGTCCGACGGGTTGGCGGTGTCCTCGAGCGAGTTGATCTTGTAGACCACCGCGTTCGAAGCGCGCACGCTGGTGTTCTTGCCGAAGCCGATCGCGGTCGGGAAGGCGACCGGATGCTGCGCCCGATCGGGGATCGCGCCGTCATCGGGATTGCTGAACGCACCCGCCGCACCGCCGCCGCCGGGCGCTGCATCAACGGTGACTGTCGCACTCGCCGACTGTGGGCCGCTCGAGAAGCTGCACTCGATGCGGTAGCTCGTCGTTGCTGCTGGTGTCACCACCGCCGAGCCGCTCGCCGCCTTCGCACCCGAAAACTGGCCGTCGCCGCTCGCGGTGCAATTGCTCGCGCCCGTCGACGTGCTCCAGCTCAAGGTCGACGAACCACCCGTGGAGATAGACGTGGGCGAAGCGGTCAGCGTGACCGCGGGCGTCGGTGTAGGTGTCGGGGTAGGTGCAGGCGTGGGAGTGCCCCCGGGCACGTTGGGCGCGGGCGCTGATCCGCCGCCACCGCCACCGCAAGCCGACAATGTCAGTAACATTGCGGAAAATATAGATAATCCCGGACGCACGCCCAGTGCTACGCGACAAGCCACCGCGACCCCCCCTTGTTCGGGCTTTGACTGCGCCCTTCAGAGAATTCGTTTCAGGCGTCAACCATGTTTTACCTGTGCTGTTCGCCATTAAGCGTAACAACAGAACATTTCGTCTTGGTAAAGATATGGCAATTCAACAGTAACTATGGACTATCAATGGGTTATCCATTGCAGCGTGCATGAATGTTAACCATGCGCGATCGGGTCGCCCGCGTCAGCTTTGGACAGCGAACAGTGCCACGCCCGCATATTTCTCGGCTTCGGGTTCGAAGGCGGGATCGGGTTCAAAAGTCTGGTCGTCGAGCGCGAGATCGCTCAGCCCCGCAAGCTTGAAGGTGCCGATTTTCACTTCGCGCGGGGGCTTTCCATCACGCGCGACTGTCACGGCATCGATGAAGAGTTCGTCATGACGCGTGTACAGAATGTGGGGCGCCAGTTTGACCGTCCCGCGATTGTAGGTGGCGGTGACGCATTTTTTGAGCGCGATGGCTTCGAGCAGCAGCTTGTTGGAACTCATGACCTCCTGAATGACTCGGGGCCGTGCGTAGTGCAACGATTTTGTGCGTCGCAGCATCAAGCAAACGCTCTGGCACGAGGAATGCAATTCGCCCCTTGCACGCCCGGCGGCGCTTCTGCACTGTCGCGCGAAAATGGGAGGAAAGGTTTGATGATCATACGTTTGCTTGCTGCGGCGACGCTTGCCATGGCGGCGCAGGCCCATGCGGAAACGCAGGTCGTATATGCCGGCCGCGTCATCACCGAGGCAGGCAAGACGCCGGTCGGTGAGTCGACGATCACGGTGACCGATGGCCGCATCGTCTCGATCGTGCGGGGGCGCATGTCCGCGCCCGCAGGCGCCAAGGTGATCGACCTGTCGGGCAAGACCGTGCTGCCGGGCCTGGTCGACATGCACGTCCACCTTTCGGGCGATCCCGGCGGCGATTTCTGGAAAGAGGCGGTCGAGCCCGACGAATGGGGCGTGGTGGTTGGCGCGAAGAACGCGCTCAAGACCGCGCGCGCGGGCTTCACCACGGTGCGCGACCTCGGCTCGGCGCAGGAGGTCGGCTTCGTGCTCCGCCGCGGCACCGCCCAAGGGCTGATCCCGGGACCGCGCATCGTCTCTTCGGGGCCTGGCATCTCGATCATCGGCGGACATGGCGACGTTTCGGGCTTTCGGCCCGAGGTCAATGCCGTGCTCGACGGCCACAATACGTGCACCGGCGTCGAGGAGTGTGCGGCGCGCGTGCGTGAGGCGTCCAAGAACGGCGCCGACGTCATCAAGATCACCGCGACGGGCGGCGTATTGTCGCAGCAGGGGCGCGGTCTCGGCCAGCATTTCACCGAGGTCGAGATGAAGTCGATCGCCGATACCGCGCACAGCCTGGGCCTTCGCGTCGCGGCGCACGCGCATGGCGCGCGCGGGATCGAAAGCGCGGCGCGCGCGGGTATCGACACGATCGAGCACGGCACCTTTGCCGATGCCGCCGCGATCAGGGTGATGAAGGAGAAGGGCACCGCCTATGTGCCGACACTGATGGCCTTTACCGGCATCGGCGACCGACTGGGCAAGGGGGTCTATACACCCACCGTAGAGGCGAAGGTGCGCGAGACGCTTGGCAATGTCGGCAAGGCGCTGAACGCCGCGCACAAGGCGGGCGTGACGATCGTCTTCGGCACCGATGCCGCGGTCTATGAGCATGGCCGCAATGCCGAGGAGTTCGGCAAGATGGTCGAGCTGGGCGGGATGACCCCGGCGGAAGCGCTGGCGAGCGCGACCACGACGGCGGCAAAGCTGCTCGACATGGAGAATGAGATCGGCCGGATTGCGCCGGGCTATTCGGCGGATATCATCGCGGTTTCGGGCGATCCGCTGTCCGACATTCGCGTGCTTGAAAAGGTCGATTTCGTAATGGTGCGAGGCAAGACGATCCAGTGACGGAAACGGTACAGGGCGGCGACTATCAGGCGGGGCCACCCTCGCAGCGGCTCGCGCAGATCGGCGAGATCGTCGCGGCGCGGCTGGCCGCGGCGGAGGGCGTCCAGAAGATCCCGCTCGACACGATCGAGCTGTTCGCGAGTCCCGATTTCCTCGACGCGGAGGAATGCGCGCGGCTGATCGCGATGATCGATGCGACCAGCCGGCCCTCCGCACTTTTCTCGGAAGGCGAGGGCAGCGGCTTCCGCACCAGCTATAGCGGCAATCTCGATCGCTGGGACGCGCAGGTCGAGGCGATCGACGAGAAGATCTGCCGGCTGCTCGGCATCGATCCGCGACACGGGGAGACGCTGCAGGGGCAGCGCTACCGGACCGGGCAGGAATTCAGGCCGCATCACGACTTCTTTCACGTCAACCAGCCCTATTGGCCGCAGATGGAGGCATCGGGCGGCCAAAGGAGCTGGACCGCGATGATCTATCTCAATGTGCCCGAAAGCGGCGGCGCTACCGACTTTCCCGCCGCGGGCGTTTCGGTCAATCCGCGGCAGGGGCTGCTCATCACCTGGAACAATATGGAGCGCGACGGCGCGCCCAATCTGCGCACGCTCCACGCCGGCACCCCGGTGACAGCGGGCAGCAAATACATCGTTACCAAATGGTTCCGCGAAAGGCCGTGGATCTGAAGGTGCTGGCGACGCCACTCGTTCAACAACGATCTGCCCAGTTTCGCAAAATCGTGACACATTGGCGGCCGTTCGTTCGCGTGCCCACTCCAACCACCGGAGACCCGCCATGCCCACGTTCACAGCCTCGGAAGAGCACAGCCACCAACTTCGCCCTCCTTCAGTCTTTGCGCGCAGGCCGATCCTGACCGGGATCGCGGTCGGAGTAGCGACGCTGCTGCCGCACGCCTTCATGTCCCCTGAAGTGTCGCTGGGGTTCGCCGCAGTCATCATTGCCCTGATTGCGGGCATCTATTTCGGCTTCGCGGTCATGAACGGGTCACCGCACGACCAGTTCGTCGAGTTCAACGTCACCGGGATGTTCGCGGTGGCTGCGCTCGTGGGCCAGCTCGCCTGGCCGATCCTGCTGCCACTCGCCTATCTTGCCCACGCGCTCTGGGATTTTGCGCACCACAACCGCTCGCGCCTCAAGCTGGTCGCGATCCCGAGCTGGTATGTGCCGTGGTGCGTCGTCATCGACGTCATCGTCGGGGTTGGTCTGCTGGTCATCTGGCGCATCGACGGCATCATCTGACGCTGCGGATCGCTAGCCCGGCGGCAGGCGCTCGATCTTCACCTTGTCGGGATAGAAGGCGAGATGGCCCGCGATCTCGGCGACGGCGGGATGGGGCTGTTCGTAGCTCCACACCGCATTGGCGCTTTCGCCGATGTCGAAATAGCTGGCCTCGCCCTTGTAGGGGCAAGTCGTGTGGTGGCTCGACGGCGTGAGCAGTTCCATGTGCGCATCGCCGCGCGGTACATAGAGCACCGGCGGGTAGCTGGCTTCGGCGAGCGACAGCGCGTGGCTGGTGTCGGCCACCATCTGGCCGTCGGCGGTCACGCGGACGCGCCCGGCAAAGGGCGTGATGGTGATGGGATGATCGGGTCCGGGCAATTTCATCGCGACGCTCCTTTCCTGAGAGACGCGATATAGGTGCCTGCCGCGCCGTTACAATTTGCGACACAGGCTTTCATTTCACTGACGAAACCGTTCGCGTTCGATTCAGGCGGACTCGGGCATTTCCTGGTTCACCGGCAGGCACGGGCCTCGCCGGGGTATCAGGAGTTCGAACATGCGTAAGTTCATTGTTGCCGCACTGATGGTCGCCACGGTCATGCCGTCGGCCGCCATGGCCCAGTCGCAGGCCGAGCTGCGGCGCGATCGTCAGGATATCCGCCAGGAGCAGCGTGAGCTGAACCGCGCCGTCCGCAATGACGCACCGCGCCGCGAGATCCGCGATCAGCGGCAGGACGTCCGCGAGGCGCGCAACGAATATCGCGAGGACCAGCGCGACCGCAATTGGGGCCGCAACGACTGGCGCAGCTATCGCAACACCAACCGTGCGCTCTATGCCCGCGGCAACTGGCACGCGCCCTATCGCTATCAGGCCTTCCGGCCGGGCGTGCGCATCAAGCCCGCATATTATGCACAGCGCTACTGGATCGCCGATCCCTGGCGTTATCGCCTGCCCAGGGCGACGGGCCATCAGCGCTGGGTGCGTAATTATGACGACCTGATGCTCGTCGACATCCGTCGCGGCGTCGTCGTCGACGTGATCCGCAATTTCTACTGGTAAGCAGGCAGTAGGAATCACGCGGGGGGCGGCCCCGGCACGGCGACGTGCCGGGCTGCTTGCCTTATCCGGGGTACTGTTATAGTTCGATAATACAGATCCCGTCGGAGACCCCCATGACGCTTTCCAAGTCCGTTCGCGCAGCGCTCCTGCTTTCGGTTGCTGCGCTCGCCCCCGCTTTGCCGGCCCTGGCGCAGCAGGCGGCTGCGGTTGCGGCCGCGAACGATGCGCACGCCCAGCTCCACAAGCTGTTCGCCGATAGCGATGAGGCCAACCTCAAGCGCAATCCGATCAGCGCGCTGTTCCGCGGCGATCTGCGCTATGCCGACCGGCTGGGCGACTATGTCAGCGCCGCCTATTTCGATGCCGAGCGTGCGGCGGCGCAGGACGACCTGAAGCGGCTCCACGCGATCGATCGTGGCAAGCTCAACGCGACCGACCAGATCGCCTATGACGTGTTCGACTGGCAGACGCGGCTGACGCTCAAGAACCTGACGCCCGACATGCTCGCGCTCACCGCGGTGCGGCCGATCGACCATTTCACGGGCTTCCACACCTTCTATCCCAGCTTCGCCTCGGGGCAGGGCGCGGCGCCGTTCAGGACGCTTATCGACTATGAGAACAACCTGAAGCGCCACAAGGAATATGTCACGCTGATCGATCGCTCGATCGCGCGTTTCCGCGAGGGGATGAAGTCGGGCGTCGTCCAGTCGAAGATGACGGTCAACAACATGATCGGCCAGCTAGACAACCTGATCAACCAGGGCGTCGACAATTCGGTGTTCATGGGTCCGGTCAAGAAATTCCCCGAAGGCATTTCGGCGGCCGATCAGGCGCGGCTGAAGGCGGAATATGCGGCCGCGGTGAAGGACGAACTGCTCCCCGCGCACACGCGGCTGCGCGATTTCCTCAAGAACGAATATCTGCCCGTGGCGCGCGAGCAGGTCGGCATTTCCTCGATGAAGGGCGGCGCCAAGGTCTATCAGGCCGCGATCGAGCAACTCACCACGCTGCCGCTCACGCCCGACTATGTCCACAATCTCGGCCTATCCGAAGTGACGCGGATCAAGGGCGAGATGGAAAAGATCAGGAATCAGGTGGGCTACAAGGGAACGCTCGCCGAGTTCTTCAACTATCTGCGTACCGACCCCAAGTTCAAGCCGAAGACCAAGGATGATCTCGTCAACGGCTATTATGCCATCGGCAAGAAGGTCGATGCGCGGATCGGCGAGCAGTTCTCGACCATCCCCAAGACGCCGCTCGAGATCCGCTATTACGAGCCGTGGCGCGAGAAGACGCAGGCGGGCGGCTCGTACGAGCCCGGCATATATGATCCCAAGAACCTGTCGAAGAACCGGCCCGGCATCTTCTACTTCAACACCTATGATCTGCCCTCGCGGACGACGCCGGGGATGGAGACGCTTTACCTGCACGAAGGTGCACCGGGCCACCATTTCCAGATCAGCCTCGCGCAGGAGAACGGGGCGCTGCCCGCGTTCATGCGCTTTGGCGGCAATACCGCCTATGTCGAGGGCTGGGGCCTCTACGCCGAGACGCTGTGGAAGGAGCTCGGCATGGAGACCGATCCCTATCAGCGCTTCGGCGGGCTCGACGACGAGATGCTGCGCGCGATGCGGCTGGTCGTCGATAGCGGGATCCACGCCAAGGGCTGGACGCGCGAACGGGCGATCCAGTACATGCTCGACAATTCGAGCATGGGCAAAACCGACGCCACCGCCGAGGTCGAGCGCTATATCGCCTGGCCGGGGCAGGCGCTCGCCTACAAGGTCGGCCAGCTCAAGATCTCCGAGCTCAAGAAGCGCGCGCAGGACAAGCTGGGCGCGAAGTTCGATCCGCGCGAGTTCCACGCGCAGGTGCTGATGACCGGTGCGCTGCCGCTCACCGTGCTCGAAAAGAAGATCGACGACTGGATCGCGTCGAAGCAATAACCGCGATCGAAAAAGAAAAAACGGGGTGAATGCAGCAATGCATCCGCCCCGTTTTCGCATTTCGTCGACTCCCGGGCGTTCTTGGTAGAATCCTGCGCGCGCTGATCGTTGCGTTGACTAGCGTCGTTCCTGCAAGGGGAGGAGGGTTATTTATCATATGCGTCTTTTGTCGTTGGTGAGTCTCGTCGCCGTCACGCTTGCCGCGCCCGCGGCTTCGCAGCCCGCACCTGTGATGCCCACCGAGGCATCGATCCCGCTGGAGGCGGGTAAGGGCAGGGCTGTCGCACTCGACCTTGCGGACCAGCTCGAGGCCAATTTCGTCTTTCCCGAAACGGCCAGGCGTTATGCAGCTGCACTGCGCGCCAAGGCGCAGTCCGGAGGCTATGACAAGGCCGCGAGCCGTGAGGCGCTGGCCGAAATGATGACCGCCGATGTCCAGGCGGTCGCCCGCGACGGGCATCTGCGCGTTTTTGCAAGCCCGCCCGATTTTTCGCGCCCCGCCGGGCAGCAGCGCAGCGCGCCGCCACCCGTGGTGGAAAAGGCGCGCTGGATTGCCCCGGGCATTGCGTTCGTCCGCTTCAACGGCTTTCCCGGCAGCCCCGAATCGGTCGCCGCGACGCAGCAATTCGTCCGCGACTATGCCGATGCCAAAACGCTGATCATCGACATTCGCACGCATGGCGGCGGCCGGCTCGGCGAAATGGATGCATTGTTCCCCGCGCTGTTCGCGCAGCCGACGCGACTGGTGACGATGGAGACACGCGCCGCCGCCGAGGAGCCGCTGGGCGATCTGCCCACGCTCAAGCAGGTCGCATCTTCGCCCGAGGTTTCCCAGCGCGAACACTGGGCGCTGCCCGCCAGGCCGGCCAGCCCGCTTGCCGCGTCCAAGGTCTATCTGCTGACCTCGGGCGGCAGCGCCTCCGCCGCCGAGCATTTCGCGCTCTCGCTGAAGCGCACGCATCGCGCCACGCTGATCGGTGAAGCCACCGCGGGTGCGGGGCATTATGGCGATATCCGCCCGTTGGCGCACGGCTTCGCGGTCTTCCTGCCCGTGGGGCGCACCTTCGATCCGGATACCAATCAGGGATGGGAAGGCATCGGCGTTGCGCCCGATATCGCGGTCCCCGCGAAGCAGGCGCTGGTCGAGGCGCTCAAGCGTGTCGGCATCGCACCCGCCGAAGCCGAGCGGCTTTCGGCAGAACTCGAACCCCAATGGCCAGTGCGTCGTCCCCGCGCGTCGGCGCACTGAGCGCCCTCCGCCATCGCTCCGGCGCACACCGGAGCGATGGCGGGCGCATATCGCTCAGGCGCTGAGCCGCTTGTAGAAGAACGTCGTCGGGCAGAGCTTTCCGTCGGGATAGAGCGCGAAATCGGGAATCTCGCCGACGCGCTGCCAGCCAAGGCCGACATAGAGGCTCTCGGCCGCGCTACCCGTCACCGTGTCGAGCACCAGCAGTGTAAGCCCCATCGCACGCGCCTCGCGCTCGGCGGCCTCCATCAGCAGCCGTGCGACGCCGCGCCGCCGCGCCCCCCGATGGACGAGCATCTTGGCGATGTCGCCCCTGTGCGGCTGGTTGTCCGGCCCTGCGCGTGCCACCGTCACCGTGCCGATCGTTTCGCCATCGATCAGCGCCGCGAGCACGCGCATCTCGTCGACCGCGACCGCCCGCGACTTGTCGCGCCAGAAGGCTTGTGCACGCTCCGGGGTGAGGTCGGCCATGAAGCTGACCGACGCGCCGCCCGCCACGCAATCAAGAAGCACCGCGCCCAGCGCGTCGGCGCTGTTCGCCAACGCGTCCGCGGTCAGGCTGACGACGTTGACGGTCACGCCGAGGCCAGCGCCTCGGCGATCAGCTTGCGGCTGTTCTCGATGCCGTAGAGCGCGATGAAGCTGCCCATGCGCGGACCCTGTTCCTGCCCGAGCAGCGTCTCGTAGAGCGCCTTGAACCAGTCGCGCAGGCTTTCGAAGCCATAGGCTTCGACCTTGCCGACGCTGTAAACCTCGTTCTGGATGCTCTCGGCATCGGCATCGACGGGAAGCGCCGCGAGGCGCGCGTCGAGATCCTTCAGCGCCTCGGCTTCGTTCGCTGTTGGCGCACGACGCTTCAAGGTCGGCGCGATGAAGTCGCGGTGATAGGCGAGCGCATAGTCGATCAGCCGGTCGAGCGCGGGGTATTTGGCCGGATCGGCATCGGGGACGTAATTGGCGAGGTAGCCCCAGACCTGATCCCTGCTCGCCTCGCCCATCACGCCGACGAGATTCAGAAGCAGCCCGAAGGTCACGGGCAGCGCTTCCTCGGGCACCTGGCCGTTATGGATATGGTGGACGGGGTTGCCGAGCCGCTCCTTGAGCGCCTGGTCCTTCCAGTTGCCGCGGAACTGCCAGTATTCGTCGATCGCGCGCGGGATCACGCCCATGTGCAGCGATTTCGCCTTTTTGGGCTCGCGATAGGCGTAGAAGGCGAGGCTTTCCTCGGGGCCATAGGTCAGCCATTGCTCCATCGAGAGGCCGTTGCCCTTGGACTTGGAGATTTTCTCGCCCTTTTCGTCGAGGAACATCTCGTAGTTAAACCCCTCGGGCGGACGGGCACCGAGCGCGCGGCAGATCTTCGACGACTGCGTCACCGAATCGATCAGGTCCTTGCCCGACATCTCGTAGTCGACGCCCAGCGCGACCCAGCGCATCGCCCAGTCGACCTTCCATTGCAGCTTGGCGGCGCCCGAGAGGATCGACTGTTCGACGGTTTCGCCGTCATCCTCGAAGCGGACGATGCCATTGTCCGCATCGACCACGGTGATGGGTACTTGCAGCACGACTCCCGACTTCTGGCTGATCGGCAGCACGGGCGAATAGGTGGCCTGGCGTTCCTTGCGCAGCGTCGGCAGCATGATGCCCATGATGTCGTCATAATGCGTGAGAACGAGCTTCAGCGCCGCGTCGAAGCGGCCCGAATGATAGCATTCGGTCGCCGAGAGGAATTCATATTCGAAGCCATAGCGATCGAGGAAATCGCGCAGGATGGCGTTGTTGTGGTGCGCGAAGCTCTCGAACTTGCCGAAGGGATCGGGGATGCGCGTCAGCGGCTTGCCGAGATGGTCGGCCAGCATCTCCTTGTTGGGAACATTGTCGGGCACTTTGCGGAGTCCGTCCATGTCGTCCGAAAAGGCGACCAGCCGTGTGGGGATATCCGACAGCGCCTCGAATGCCTGGCGCACCATCGTCGTGCGCAGCACCTCGTTGAAGGTGCCGATATGCGGCAGACCCGAGGGGCCATAGCCTGTCTCGAACAGCACATGCCCCTTGTCGGGCGTGCCACCCGCATAGCGTTTGAGCAGCTTGCGCGCTTCCTCGAAAGGCCAGGCCTTTGATTCCATCGCGGTGGCACGCAGGTCGCTCATCTGTTGCTCTTTCGTTCCGTGTAGGCTTAACGGGGGAGATGGCGGCCTCTTTGCCCTATCCCGCGCTCTATGCAAGCCATGGCGGCATCTGGATGGCCACGCCTGACGGAGAAACGCGCGGTCTGGGGCGCGGCGAGGCGATCGCGCGCGCCGCCGAAACCCCTCTGATCGTGCTCAACGCGCCGCTGATCGGGCAGCGGCTGGGCTATCCCGACCTGTCGGGACTCGACTTGCTCGAGCTGTTCGCCTTCGTCCATCCAGCGCGCTTCGCGGTGCCGACGCCAAAGGGGCTGGCGCGTGCGATAGGGCTGGCGCCGCCCGAACATGATTCGGAGGTCGCCGCTTTCCTGTGCCGTGCCGCTGCGGCGCTGCTCGAACGGGCCGATGATCCGCACTGGGCCGAACGCGAGGGCGCGTGGACCGCGGCGCAGACGCTCGCCCGGCTGCGCTGGCCCTGGGCGACGGTGCTTGCCGATCGGCTGGAAAAACCCGAACGCGCCGAGCGCTGGCTGTTCTCGAAGCTGCCCGAATGGGAGGACGTAGCTCCCCGAACGCCACCGCGGACGGTGTCGCTCGACGCCGCCGAGGTCGCCGGGCGCCTCGACGACCTCACCGGCCATGGCGCCGAGATCCGCCCCGGCCAGCAAGGCTATGCCGCCGCTGTCACCGAAGCCTTCGAACCGCGCACGCGCCGTGACGAGCCCCGGCTGGTGCTCGCCGAGGCGGGGACGGGGATCGGCAAGACGCTTGGCTATCTCTCACCCGCCTCGCTCTGGGCCGAACGCGCCGACGGGCCGGTGTGGGTCTCCACCTATACCAAGACGCTGCAGCGCCAATTGTCCAGGGAGAGCGAGCGGCTTTTTCCCGATCCGCGCGTGCGGCGCAAAAAGGTCGTGCTGCGCAAGGGGCGCGAGAATTATCTGTGCCTGCTCAATCTCGAGGATGCACTGCAGGGCGGTTTTGCCGGGCGTGCGGCGATCCTGGCGCAACTCGTCGCGCGCTGGGCCGCATTCAGCGCGGATGGCGACATGGTCGGCGGCGATCTTCCGGGCTGGCTACCTACGCTCTTCCGTCGCGCCGGCGCCACCGCGCTCACCGACCGGCGCGGCGAATGCGTCTATGCGGGCTGTCCGCATTACCGCAAATGCTTCATCGAGCGCGCGAGCCGCGCCAGCGCCGACGCCGACATCGTCATCGCCAACCATGCGCTCGTGATGGTCAATGCCGCGCGCGGACGCGAGGCCGCGAACCGCCCGACGCGGCTGGTGTTCGACGAGGGTCATCACCTGTTTGACGCCGCCGATTCGATGTTCGCCACCGCGCTGACAGGTCAGGAGGCGATCGAGCTCCGCCGCTGGGTGACGGGGCCTGAGGGGAAGTCGCGCGGGCGGCGGCGCGGCCTCGCTGCCCGGCTTTCCGATGTCGCGAGCTACGACATGGAGGGTGGGCAGGCGATTTCCGAGGCAACCAGTGCCGCGCAGGCCTTGCCCTCGGACGGCTGGCTCCAGCGGCTGGCCGAGGGCGCACCCTTTGGTCCGATCGAGGCGCTGCTCGCCGCGGTGCGCGGCACCACCTATGCGCGCGGTGCCAAGGGAAACGAGGATGCGGGCTATGGGCTCGAAACCGAGATGGCCGAACTCGATGGTGCGCTTGTCTCCGCTGCCCAGCCCGCGGCCGAGGCGCTGGACGCGCTGCTGCGGCCGCTCGTCCGGCTCGGCCGCAGGCTCGAGGCGCTGGTCGAGGACGGCCCTGACTGGCTCGACGGGCAGGCGCGCGCGCGTGTCGAGGGCGCGATCGCAAGCCTTGGCTGGCGCACCGACGCGCTGGCGGGCTGGCTGTCGCTGCTGTCGCGGATCGGCGGCCCTGCCGATGCCGATTTCGTCGACTGGCTCGCGGTGGATCGCATCGAGGGGCGCGACTATGATGTCGGGCTGCACCGTCACTGGCTCGATCCGACGCGTCCGGTCGCCGAGGTCGTGCTCAAGCCCGCGCACGGCGTGCTTGTCACTTCGGCGACGCTCAAGGGCGGTGGCGACTGGGATGTCGCCGAGGCGCGCAGCGGCGCGCTGCACCTGGCGCAGCCCGCGACGCGCTTCGAGGCGCCGAGCCCATTCGACTATGCAACGCAGGCTGAGGTGCTGATCGTCACCGACGTCAAGAAGGGGGACATCGCGGCGCTCGCGGGCGCCTATGGCCGGCTGGTGATGGCGGCCGAGGGCGGCACGCTCGGCCTGTTCACCGCGATAAGGCGGCTGCGCGCGGTCCATGCGCGGATCGCCGATCGGCTCGCGCGCGAGGGGCTGCCGCTTTATGCGCAGCATGTCGATCCGATGGATACGGGCACCCTGGTCGACATCTTCCGCGATGATCCCCGCGCCTCGCTGCTCGGCACCGATGCGCTGAGGGACGGTGTCGACGTGCCAGGGCATTCGCTGAGACTCGTGCTGATGGAGGGCGTGCCCTGGCCCAAGCCCACCGTGCTTCACGCCGCGCGGCGGCTGGCGGGCGGGGGCAGCGCCTATGACGACCAGATCATCCGTGCGCGGCTGGCGCAGGCCTTCGGGCGACTGATCCGCAGGGCCGACGATCGCGGACTCTTCGCAATGCTCTCGGCCGCGATGCCCTCGCGTCTGTTATCGGCCTTTCCGCCGGGGACACCCGTTCACCGGGTTACGCTGGACGAAGCGGTCGCGCACGTTAAAGACCGTCTTGGTCCTGTCATCCAGAGCGGGCAGGAGACCGCCGGGATCGCGCCATCGGAGAGGGCATGAAGACGCTGACATTGCTGCGCCACGCGAAATCGAGCTGGGACGATCCCGTGGCGCGCGATTTCGATCGTCCGCTCAATGCGCGCGGCATCCGGGGCGCCAAGCGCATGGGGCGTTATCTGCGCGATGAGCAGCTTGCCTATGACCATCTCGTCTCGTCGCCCGCGATCCGCTGCACCGAAACGCTCGACTATCTGTGGGACGGCATGGGCCGGAGCATGACGCCGAGCTGGGACCGGCGTATTTACCTGGCGTCCGCCGCGACCTTGCTGGACGTCGTTCACGACGCGCCCGACAGCGCTGACACGCTGCTGATGTGCGGCCACAATCCGGGCTTCGAGGATCTGATCCTGATGCTCGTTCCCGATCGCCACGGCGATGCACTGCGCGATTCGGTGGAGCAGAAATTCCCGACCGCGGCGCTCGCCGAGATCGAATTCGACGTCGATCACTGGAGCGACATCAAGAGCAGCAGCGGCCGACTGATCCGTCTTATGCGCCCGCGCGATCTGGATGCCGAACTGGGCCCCGTGCCCCACGGGCACTGATTTCAGCGCCTGGGTGTTCCCAGCACCGGAGTGCGCGTCAGGCGCCGGAGAGCGCCTGGGCCAGGCTGGCGCGCAAGTGCTTCAACTCGCCGATCAGGTCGAGGCCTGGCGGCGTGGCGACGATCGCCACTGGCGCCGGGGGCGGGGCGATCGACTCGCCTCCGCGTGCGCTCAGCAGCTTCTGGACGCCCTTGATGGTGTAACCCTCCTGGTTGAGCAGGCGGTTGATCCTGCGCGCGAGCGCCACGTCCTCCGGCCGGTAGTAGCGGCGTTTGCCCGCGCGCTGCAGCGGACGGAGCTGTGGGAAGCGCGACTCCCAGTAACGCAGGATATGCTGGGGCAGGTCGAGATCGTCGGCGAGCTCGCTTATCGTCAGAAACGCGCCGTCAGCTTTGTCCGACATGCGGCGGTCAGCCCGCCTTGACGATCCGGTCGCGGAGCATCTGGCTCGCGCGGAAGGTCAGCACGCGCCGCGGTGCGATGGGCACCTCGACGCCCGTCTTCGGATTACGGCCGATGCGCTGCCCCTTGTCGCGCAAAACGAAGCTCCCGAAGCCCGAGATCTTCACATTCTGCCCCTCGGCGAGAGCGTGGCACATATTGTCGAGTATCTGTTCGACCAGTTTGGAGGATTCGGCGCGTGAAAGCCCGATCTCCCGGTGGACCGAATCAGCCAGATCGGCGCGCGTCAACGTCGGTGCGGAAGCCATATTCATCCCCTTCTCTACGGCTTTGAAATCATTCTATCGTTTCGTGACCGAAGATTCAATTGACGGAGATCAATAGCGTACCACCGCGGCCCCCCACGTAAAGCCGCCGCCCATCGCCTCGAGCACCACTATGTCGCCCTTTTTGATCCGTCCGTCGCGGACCGCGTGATCGAGCGCGAGCGGAACCGATGCAGCCGAGGTATTGGCGTGCTGGTCGACCGTGACGATTACCTTGACCGGATCGAGCCCGAGCTTGCGCGCGGTCGCGTCGAGGATGCGCGCATTGGCCTGGTGCGGGACGAGCCAGTCGATATCGTCGGGCGCCAGCCCCGCGGCCTCGAGCGTCTCGCCAAGGACATTGGCGAGATTGACCACGGCATGGCGGAAGACCTCGCGCCCCTTCATCCGAATCTTGCCGACGGTGCCCGTGGTGGAGGGGCCACCATCGACATAGAGCAACTCGTTATGCCGGCCATCGGCATGGAGTTTTGCGGACAGCACGCCCTGCTCGCCCTCGCGCGCGGCGAGCACGATCGCGCCCGCGCCGTCACCGAAGAGCACGCAGGTGTTGCGGTCTTCCCAGTCGAGGATGCGCGTCATCGTCTCGGAACCGATCACCAGCGCGTTGGTGGCAGCGCCCGAACGGATCATGCTGTCGGCGACCGAAAGCGCATAGAGGAAGCCCGAGCACACCGCCTGAACATCGAATGCGACGCAGTCGTCGATGCCCAGCGCCGCCTGGACGCGCGTCGCGGTGGCGGGGAAGGTCTGGTCGGGGGTCGCGGTGGCGAGCACGATCAGGTCGATTTCGCGCGCCTCCATGCCTGCGGCCTCGAGCGCCTGCTGCGCGGCGGCGGTGGCGAGCGTCGAGGTCGTCTCGTCGGGGCCCGCGACATGGCGGAAGCGGATGCCGGTGCGCTCCACGATCCATTCGTCCGAGGTGTCGACCTGCTGGGCGAGCTCGTGATTGGTCATGCGCCGTGCAGGAAGTGCAGAACCGGTACCCAGAATCGCCGCGCGACGCGTCATGCTTCAACCACCTCTGGCCCGACATGGGCTTTGAAATTGTCCAGATCCTCGGTGATCCGCCGCGCCAGATCGGCGCGCACCATCTTCGCCGCGACGTTGATCGCGTTCGCGACGCCGACCTCATTGGCGCTGCCATGGCTTTTCACCACCAGCCCGTTGAGGCCCAGGAACACCGCGCCATTATGGTTGTTGGGATCGAGATGGTGCTTCAGGAGCTCGGTCGCGGGGCGCGAGATGAGGAAGCCGATCTTCGAGCGCAGCGAACTGGTGAAGGCGCGCTTCAGAAGATCGCCCACGAAACGCGCGGTGCCCTCCGCGGTCTTCAATGCGATATTGCCCGAGAAGCCGTCGCAGACGATGACGTCGACCTCGCCGCGCGACAGCCGGTCGCCCTCGATGAAGCCGTTGAACTGCATGGGAAGATAGGTCGCCTCGCGCAGCGCGGTGGCGGCGTCCTTGATCTCGTCGGTGCCCTTCAGGTCCTCGGTGCCGATGTTGAGCAGCGCGACGCGCGGGCGGTCGAGTTCGAGCACGGTGCGGGCATAGGCTGCGCCCATCACCGCGAACTGGATCAGGTTCTGGGTATCGCACTCGGTATTGGCGCCGAGGTCGAGCATGACGAGGTCATTGTCGCCAAGGCTGGGCAGCAGCGCGGCGAGGGCGGGGCGATCGATCCCCGGCATCGTCCTGAGCGCAAGCTTGGCCATCGCCATCAGCGCACCGGTATTGCCCGACGACACCGCGGCGCCCGCGTCGCCGCGCTTCACCGCGTCGATCGCGAGCCCCATCGAGGTCGTGCGCGCACGCCGGATCGCCTGGCTCGGCTTGTCGGCGCCCGTGATAATCTCGGGTGCGTGCAGGATCTCCGACGCGGCACTCAGATTGGGGTGTTTTTCAAGCCCCGCCCTGATCTGTGCCTCATCGCCGACGAGCAGGAAGCGCATGCCTTCGTTCTGGCGCCGCGCACGCGCGACGCCAGCCAGCATGACCGCCAGGCCTTCGTCGCCGCCCATCGCGTCGATTGCGATCCGCGGCGATCTGCCCACCCGTCCTGACTCCTCGGAAAGAAGCTGCGTCAGCCTTCGGCCGAAACGATCTCGCGGCCGTTATAGTGGCCGCAGGACGGGCAAAGGTTGTGCGGGCGCTTCAGTTCGCCGCAGTTCGGGCATTCCTGAAAGCTCTCGACGCTGAGCGCATCATGGCTGCGGCGCATGCCGCGCTTGGACGGCGTGGTTTTTCTCTTGGGGACAGCCATTCCGGCACCTGTTCCAGTTCTTTAAAAATACAATTCTGCGGTTACGCCCTTGATGCCTTGCTGGCAACCGACGGCCTGTTAAGACCGCGGACCATCGCGGCCGGGCTCATCGCGAGCGAAGCCGCGCGTATAGCGATTCTCCGAGGAACTGCAAGGGCCGTTGCTTGGCGCGCCCAAGCATGACAGTTTCACGCCGCAACTCAACGGGGGGATGACATGATATTGCCGGTGACGCTTACCATCGCGGGTGCTGCCGCGGTGCTCAACATCTGGCTTGCGATGCGCGTGGGGCGCGTGCGCACCGCCGAAAAGGTCTCGATCGGGGACGGCGGTTGTCTCCAGCTCACCGCGCGGATGCGCGCGCACGCCAATTTCGTCGAATACGCGCCTTTCGTCCTGATCCTGATCGGGCTGATCGAATTCGCACAGGGCACGTCGGTCTGGCTGTGGGGCGTTGGTGCGCTCTTCATCCTCGCACGCGTGGCGCACGCCTTCGGCATGGACGGCGTCGGCAAGGCGCGGATGGTGGGGACGATCGTCACCTTTCTCACGCTGCTCGGCCTTGGCCTCTATGCCATTGCGATACCTTATCTGGCGGGTGGCGAGGATCCCGTCGTCACCGAGATCCAGTCGGTCGGCTGAACGAAGGAAGCGATCATGCCCGTGCTCAAGATCACGCTCCTCTATGCTGCGATCCTTGGCCTCATCAATCTCTGGCTGTCGTGGCGCGCGGGCAAGATTCGCGTCAGCGACAAGATCATGATCGGCGATGGCGGCAACGAGCTGCTACGCGCCCGGATGCGCGCGCACGCCAATTTCAACGAATATGTCCCGCTCGCGCTCATCCTGATGGCTCTGATCGAGTTTCATGTCGGTCCGGCGCTGGGCCTGTGGGTGCTGGGCAGCCTGCTGTCGGTTGCGCGGCTTGCGCATCCCTTCGGCATGGAGCGACCGGCGCCGAACCCGTGGCGCTCGGGCGGCATCCTCGCGACCTATCTCGTCACGCTCGCGCTGATCGTCTGGGCGATCTACGTCGTCTTCCAGCCCGCGGGACCGCTGGTCGATCCGCGTTTCGCCTGAGCGGGGCCCCAAACTTCACAAAGCTCGCGCATATAACAATGTCAAAAAGCCGCGGGGCGACCGGCAAAGACCGACCCCGCGGTGATTGTGACAAGGCGCGGGCGTGTAGGACAGCGGATAGTTCAGGCGCGCGCGATCGCCGAATCGCTCACGAAGGGATTGGTCCGGCGCTCGTGCGCGAAGTTGCTCATCGGGCCGTGGCCGGGGACGAAGGCGGTGTCCCCACCCAGCGGCCAGAGCTTCTGCGTGATCGCGTCGAGCAGGTCCTGATGGTTGCCCATCGGGAAGTCGGTGCGGCCGATCGATCCCTGGAACAGCACGTCGCCGACGATCGCCAGCTGCGATTCAGGATGGTGGAAGACGACATGACCAGGCGTGTGGCCGGGGCAATGGATCACGTTCAGCGTCAGATTGCCCACGGTCACGACGTCGCCGTCGTCCAGCCAGCGGTCGGGCTCGAACACGCGGCCGTCGATGCCGTATTTGCGGCCGTCATCGTCAAGCCGCGAAATCCAGAAGCGATCGGCCTCGTGCGGCCCCTCGATCGGCACGCCGAGTTCCTTCGCCAAAGTTCCTGCCTGGCCGCAATGGTCGATATGGCCGTGGGTGATCAGGATCTTCTCGATCTCGACGCCCGTCTGTTTGAGCGCATCCTTCAATTTGTCGAGATCGCCGCCGGGATCGACAAAGGCACCCTTGTTGGTTTCGGTGCACCAGAAAAGCGTACAGTTCTGCTGCAGCGGCGTGACCGGAATGATCGCGGCCTTCAAGGGGGGCGTGGGCTTGTCCATGGTGGCAGGACATGGCGGCGCGGGCGGGGAGATGCAAGCCCGGCGCGAAGTCGCGCGGCCGACAGACCGCTTTTCGAATGGCAAAGCGCTGGCTAGTGAATGACGATGAGGATGAAAGGCGCACGCATATGATCATCGCCCCCGACGCGGAGGTCCTGCCACCGCCTCCGGCACGCAAGCCATGGTATGCGCAGCTCTATTTGCAGGTGCTGGTCGCGATCGCCGCAGGCGTGCTGCTCGGGCACTTCGCCCCCGCTACGGGCGAGGCGCTGAAGCCTTTGGGCGACGCCTTCATCAAGCTGGTCAAGATGGTGATCGCGCCCGTCATCTTCCTGACGATCGTCACCGGCATCGCGGGCATGCGCGATCTCGCCGCGGTCGGTCGCGTCGCGGGCAAGGCCTTTGCCTATTTCCTGTTCTTCTCGACACTGGCGCTGGTCATAGGCCTGGTCGTCGCCAATGTCGTGCGTCCCGGCGCGGGGCTCAACATCGACCCGGCGACGCTCGACGGCTCCAAGGTGAGCGAGTTCGCGGCCAAGGCGCATGACAGCACGATCACGGGCTTCCTGGCCTCGATCATCCCCGACACCTTCCTGTCGGCGATGACCGGCGGCAACCTCCTCCAGGTGCTGTTCGTGTCGATCCTGTTCGGCATCAGCCTCGCGCTGATCGGCGATCGCGGCACGAAGCTGCTCGATCTGCTCGAGGATATCTCGATCGCCTTCTTCAAGCTTGTCGCGATCGTGATGAGGGTCGCGCCGATCGGCGCGTTCGGCGCGATGGCCTTCACCATCGGCAAATACGGTGTTGGCACGCTCGCCAATCTCGCCGCGCTGGTCGGCACCTTCTACCTGACCTCGCTGCTGTTCGTGATCGTCGTGCTCGGGCTTGTCGCGAAGCTGTGCGGCTTCTCGATCTTCAAGCTGATCGCGTACCTGAAGGCCGAGCTGCTGCTCGTGCTGGGCACCTCTTCGTCGGAGAGCGCGCTGCCGAGCCTGATCGAGAAGATGGAGCGCGCGGGCTGCCCCAAGTCGATCGTCGGGCTCGTCGTTCCCACGGGCTACAGCTTCAACCTCGACGGCACCAATATCTACATGACGCTCGCCGCGCTGTTCATCGCGCAGGCGTGCAATGTCGAGCTCACGATCGGCCAGCAACTGCTGCTGCTCGGCGTCGCCATGCTCTCGTCCAAGGGCGCGGCGGGGGTGACCGGCGCGGGTTTCATCACGCTCGCGGCGACGCTCTCGATCGTGCCCTCGATCCCCGTCGCGGGCATGGCGCTGATCCTCGGCATCGACCGCTTCATGTCCGAATGCCGCAGCCTCACCAATTTCATCGGCAACGCGGTGGCGACGGTGGTGGTGTCGAAATGGGAGGGCGCGCTGGACAAGCCCCAGTTCGATGCGGCGCTCGCGGGCAAGATGCCGCGTGTGGAGGATCTGCCGAAGGGGGTTGTGGCGGCGGAGTGAGGTGGTCGACGTCTGAAATGTCGCGCTAGCTGCCATTCCCTGGCTGGTCATCACAATGTTTCGCGGCGCGAGATGCGGGCTTCAAGTGCGGAGGCATTTCATCTTCGAAGTATCCGACATAACCGGTCTTTGCGATGACCCATACTCTCCACAGAAGGAAGCATAGCCAAGCAACGGCGAATATAATGGATGGGATCCACCACCATTTTCCTATCACGGAAACGCCGAACATTGGTAACACGCCGATCATGTAGAGGACCTTCCCATCGTATAGGCCGCCAGTTTGCATCTCATCTGCCCAGAGGACAAATCTTCGGTAAAAGCTCACGAGTACCTCCAATCATGCCCGTTTTTATCAGATGGCAGTGTATCTGCTAGGGTTCGTCGGCGCACAGTTTCGATAGTGAAACGATCTGTCGAGGGTGGGTAGCGAGCGCGGCGAGCCATTCAAAGCCCGTGTTTTGATCGCCTGACGGCGACACCCACCCCTAACCCCTCCCTTTAAGGGAGGGGCGAGATTCGGGTCGGGAGCGGACATTGCCCTAAGCCCTCTCCCGCCTTCGCGGGAGAGGGTTGGGTGAGGGTCTTTTATTCTTCTGTCGCGCTCCGGCAAGGCCTCGTCATCAAACAAGACAAGACCCTCACCGACTGCGACTAGGCCGCACGCGGCCAAGTCTTCGTTGCCTCTCCCGCGAAAGCGGGAGAGGGTTCGATGTTCGGGTCCTACGGCGCCGTCCTGAGCGGGTGCGCGCCCGCGAGGATCAGCGCGAACATGCCATCGGGGTCGGTCCATTCGCGCAGGGGCGTCCAGCCGCCTGCGCGCAGCAGCAGGCGGGCGTCGCGCTGGCCGTATTTGTGGCTGTTCTCGGTGTGGATCGTCTCGCCGCGCTGCATCGAGAAGCTTGCGCCCTCGACGGTGAAGGTCACGTCGCGTGTCGCCTCCAGATGCATCTCGATCCGCGCGTAGAGATCGTTCCAGATCGCCTTGTGACGGAAGGCGTCGACGGGGATCGTGCCGCCCAACTCGCGGTTGATGCGGTGGAGCAGGTTGAGGTTGAAGCGCGAGGTGACGCCCGTCGCGTCGTCATAGGCGTGCACGAGGACGTCGGCGTCCTTCACGCGGTCCATGCCGATCAGCAGCAGCGACCCCACGCCCAGCGATTCCCGCATCGCGCGCAGCAGGTCGACCGAGGTGCGCGCGATCATGTTGCCGATCGTCGATCCGGGGAAGAAGCCGAGCTTGGGGAGCGCGCCGACGCTCAGGGGCAGGTCGATGGGGTGCATGAAATCGGCCTCGACGGGCTCGACCCTCAGGCCAGGAAAGCTGGTCGCCAGCGCCGCGGCGGACTCGCGCAGGAAGTCGCCCGAAATGTCGATCGGGACATAGACGGCAGGGTCGACCGCGCGGAGCAGGTGCGGTGTCTTCATCGAGGAACCCGAGCCGAATTCGACCACGGCGCGTCCCGGCCCCGCGATCTCGCCGACCTCGGCCGAATGCTTCTCGAGAAGCGCGGTCTCGACGCGCGTCGGATAATATTCGGGAAGCTGCGTGATCTCCTCGAACAGCTCCGAACCCGCCTTGTCGTAGAACCAGCGCGCGGGGATGGCGCGGCGGCGCGTATCGGCAAGGCCCTTCAGCACATCGGCGCGGAAGGCGGGATCCGCGGATTCGGCGGGGAGCGGCGGGGCGTCCTGTTCGAGCAGCATCTCAAAGGTCCTTTGCCAGCCTGAGCCCGGTGAACTGCCACCGCTGATGCGGGTAGAAGAAGTTGCGATAGCTGGCGCGCGCATGGCCGCGCGGCGTCGCGCAGCTCGCACCCTTCAATACGAACTGCCCGCTCATGAACTTGCCGTTGTACTCGCCCACCGCGCCGGGGGCGGGGCGGAAGCCTGGATGGGCGAGATAGGCGCTCGCGGTCCATTCCCAGACATCGCCGAACATTTGCCTGAGTCCGGTGCCATCGCGCGTAGCGCGCGGACGCACCGGGCCGGCGGCGTCGAGCTGGTTGCCGCCGAGCGGATCGAGCGCGGCCGCGGCACTCTCCCACTCGGCTTCGGTCGGGAGCCGCGCCCCCGCCCAGCGCGCGAAGGCGTCGGCCTCGTAATAGCTGATATGCGTGACCGGCGCGGCGGGGCGCACAGGGTGCAGCCCGTCGAGCGCGAACTGCACCCAGTCGCCATGCTGCCGCTGCCAGTAAAGCGGCGCCTCGATCCCTTCGCGCTGTACCCAGGTCCAGCCGTCCGACAGCCAGAAATCGGGGCGCTGATAGCCGCCATCGTCGATGAAGGTGCGCCACTCTGCATTGGTGACGGGGCGGTCGGCGAGCGCATGACGCGCAAGCAGCACGGGGTGCCGGGGCCCTTCGCAGTCGAACCCGAAGCCGGTTCCGTCATGCCCGATCTCGGCGATGCCATGTGCGCCCTCGATCCAGTTGATCGACCCGGGCGCAGGCGCAGGGGCACCGCGCGGCATATCCCAGACCGCGGGTGCGAGAGGATTGAGCGCGAACAGGCTCAATATGTCGGTCAGCAGCAGTTCCTGATGCTGCTGCTCATGGTGGCAGCCAAGCTCGACCAGCGCGCGGGTGGTGTTGTCGAGCACGGGCAGTGCCTCGACCAGCGCCGCGTCGACATGCGCGCGCCATGCGCACACCTCGTCGAGCGACGGACGCGTGATCATGCCGCGGCGTGGCCGTGCGTAACGGGGGCCTTCGGCCTCGTAATAGCTGTTGAACAGGAAGGGCCAGCGCTCGTCGAACAGCCGATAGCCCGGCACATGGTCGCGCAGCACGAAGGTCTCGAAGAACCAGGTCGTGTGCGCCAGATGCCATTTGGCGGGGGAGGCATCGTCCATCGCCTGGACAGTGGCGTCGGCATCCGAAAGCGGCGCAACCAGCGCCTCGCTCAGCTTGCGGACATCGCGGTAAAGCGTGGAAAGCGCGTCGGGCGCGGAGGTCTGGTCGAGCCGTGTTGCCATAATGTTCTACAGCATCCCCATATATCGCGGCCCGTCAAGCGACCCAATGACAATACGTGTCAGCAGTGAAACAGTTTCAGCGCGATGCGCCCGGCACCCACAATATGTCGCCTTCGCCCCGCGCATTGAGGACGCGGCACATCACGAAAAGATGGTCCGACAGCCGGTTGAGATAGGCGAGCGCCTGCGGATTGAGCGCGTGGTCGCGTGCCGCGGCAACGGCGGATCGCTCTGCACGACGTGTGACGGCGCGTGCAAGATGCAGCGCCGCGGCACCCGCATCGCCGCCCGGAAGGATGAAGCTGCGCAGCGGTGCGAGATCGGCATTCATCGCGTCGATCTCCTGCTCCAGCCGCGCCACCTGTGCGGGGACGATGCGCAGCGTCATCTCGCCGGGGGTGAAGTCCTCGCCCGGCGTCGCGAGATCGGCGCCGAGGTCGAACAGGTCGTTCTGGATGCGGCGGAGCATCGTCGCGTGGCCGCCCGCACCGATCGCGGTGACCGCGACGCCGATCGCGCTGTTGGCCTCGTCGACGTCGCCGATCGCCTGCATGCGCGGATCGTGCTTGGCGGTGCGCGACCCATCGACCAGCCCCGTCGTGCCGTCGTCGCCGGTACGCGTGTAGATCCTGTTGAGCTTGACCAAGCGCTCAGCTTTCGCGGCCGTACAGCGCCAGCAGCAGCACGACGAGGATGATCGCGATCGCCTGCCACAGGATGCGCATCTGCATCGCCTTGTTCTGCTTCAGGCTCGATCGGCTGGGGCCTTCCCCTTTGAGGTCCTCCTCGGTGGTGCGGAGGAAGACAATGATCCCGCGCACGAGCATGACAATGGTGGCGATCATCGCGACGACGATAAGGATGGCGAGGAAGGTGCTCATGACCCGCCCTCTCTAGGCGCATCCCCCTGTAAATCCAATGGGCGATAGCCATTGGGGAAGCGTCCCTCACGCATATCGGCAATCAGTTGCGCGGGATCTGCGCCCGCCGCGCGCAGGTCGGCGATCGCGGGCGCGTTGTTGCGCTTGGCGAGGCGTTCGCCGTCCGCGGTGCCGATCAGCGGGTGATGGACATAGACGGGGCTCTGCAGGTCGAGCAGCGCCTGGAGGAGGCGGTGGACATGCGTCGCGGGCAACAGGTCGGCTCCGCGCACGACATGGCTGATCGCCTGTTGGGCATCGTCCACGGTGACCGCGAGGTGATAGCTGACCGGCGCGTCCTTGCGCGCGAGCACGACATCGCCGTGAATTTCGGGGCATGCGGCATGCGCCACGCCGTCGCCATCGCACCAGCTTAGCGGCCCCGCCGCCGCGGACGCCCTGGCGACGTCGAGCCGCCAGCAATGTGCCTCATGCACGGCGCGCACCTCTGCAATATGCGGCTCGAGCCCCCGGCAGGTTCCGGGATAATGGGGGCCGTCGGGGCCGTGCGGAGCGCTGGCGCTTGCGGCGATCTCCCGGGCGATTTCGGCGCGCGTGCAGAAGCAGGGATAGACCAGCCCGCGCGCCTTCAGATCCTCGAGCGCCATCGCGTAGAGCGAAAGCCGCTGCGACTGGAAGATGATCTCGCCCTCCCATTCGAGCCCCAGCCAGAGCAGGTCCTCGATGATCCCGACGGAATGTTCCTCGCGCGCGCGACCGGGATCGATGTCCTCGATCCGCAGCAAAAAATGGCCGCGTCGCTGCGCCGCGAAATCGTGGGCCTGGAGCGCCGACCAGGCGTGGCCAAGGTGGAGCTGGCCGGTGGGGCTGGGCGCGAACCGCGTTGCGATCTCGGTCATCGGGCAGGGCAATCCAAAAACAAAGGTTGACCGCGAGTCGCGACATATGGTGTCATGACCATGTCATCATTCTCGGCAAGTGGAGTGCGGGCAATGGGAGGCCGCGTGACGCCATGTATCATCCCGATCTGATCCGTCATCCGGACAGTTGTCCTGCGTTGGTGCTCAATGCCGATTTCAAGCCATTGAGCTATTACCCGCTGAGCCTGTGGCCATGGCAGACCGCGGTCAAGGCGGTGTTTCTCGATCGCGTGACGATCGTCGACCATTATCAGCGCGAGATCCGAAGTCCCTCCAGCGCGATGAAGCTCCCCTCGGTCATCGCGCTGAAGCAATATGTGAGGCCTTCCGAACATCCCGCCTTCACCCGCTTCAATCTGTTCCTGCGCGATCGCTTCCAGTGCCAATATTGCGGTGTCTCGCGCGACCTCACCTTCGACCATGTCATCCCGCGCGCGCAGGGCGGGCGCACCACTTGGGAAAATGTCGCCACCGCCTGCGCGCCCTGCAATCTGAAAAAGGGCGGGCGCACGCCCCAGCAGGCGGGGATGCAGCTGCACATCACCCCGATCCGCCCGACGAGCTGGTTCCTTCAGGAACATGGCCGCAGCTTCCCGCCCAACTATCTCCACGATACCTGGCGGGACTGGCTCTACTGGGATATCGAACTGCTCGCCTAGATCGCGTGGGCCAATTCAGCGGCCCGCGGCCACCAGCCCTGAACGACCGATAGCAAGGGCTATTTGCCGGAAGCGGACCGTTCGGATACGCCGACATTGCGGATATCAAGATGGACGTGACACAAAGCGCTCATGACGACCACTCGTATCAACCCACAGCATCTCCACGCGACACTGACAATAGGTGGTGATTGCGAGGTGCCGATCGCCAGCGAGCAAGAGCTTCGGCAAGTTCTGAGAGGTTTACAAAGCTTACCCGCTGGAGGCGTGGCGACCCTCGCCCGTAGTTCCAAAGATTATATAAGAGCGACGCGGCACGGTGAACTTTGGTCGGTGGTCACTCGACGTGGGGGCTATCTGTCACTCGCATCGTTCACAGCGGACATGACCACGGAGTATAGCGAACGCCAAGTGCGAGAGGACCGAGCTGCCAGTTCGTTGTGGAAGCGGATCGCCAAGCGTGTCGCTTCCCCACCGCCGGAACGAGCCCTGAGCGCGGCACAGGTTGAAACGCTTTTCACTGAGTATCTTGTTGGCCGACGGTTCAGAATCCCACAAGCAGGGGCTTGATTGCGGCGCATTTCCGCTTGCGACGAGATTGCGGCCGTAAGGTCCTCCCCGGTACGGAAAGGTGGCAGCGCGGAGGATTGACGGAAGGGCTGCGCTGAATTGGCGGGTTTTACGCCAGCCCCTCCACCACGCTTCGCATGGTCCCCCTCCCCGTACCGGGAGGAATTGGGACATCCGCTCCCCACAACAAATTGGCCGCGCGGATCGCCTGGCGTGATGCCCGAAACATGGGGTAATCGCGGCGCGATTCGCCCTCAGTCACGGCCAGACGTGCTGGCTGGCAGGGTGGTTGCTCCCCG